>JAEZDW010000165.1 GCA_023417955.1 Bacteroidota bacterium | reverse complement strand
AAAAAACATCGGACCGCGGGCGGTCAAAAATGAAAAAAGCCGCCTCATGACTTTTGAGACGGCCTCTCATTGTCTTCTTGATCACCTGGCTTCAAGCCATCCAATCGGTTATGAGATTGCAATCTGACGCGCAGGTTTCATCCTGGCTTCTTCGCGCTTCGGCAGCGTCAAATAGAGTATTCCGTCCGTGTAGCGGGCGCTGATTTTTTCAGCGTCAACTTTTGATTCAGGGATACTGAAGCTGCGCTGGAATGACTGATAGTTGAACTCACGTCTTGTGAAATTCAATTTTTCATCTTTTTCTTCGTGCTTTTCTTCAACTTCGTATGAAATCGTGAGCACGTTGGTGTCAAGCTCTACTTTGAAGTTATCGCGCTTCATGCCTGGTGCGGCAACCTCAATCAGAAACTCGTCATTCGTTTCTGCAACGTTTACCGACGGCATCGTTCCACCACGTGCCCGCCAGTCAGCCAGAGTAGAATCAAGAAAATCGCGACCGAAGAAATCTTCAATCAGCGAAGGAAGTGCAGGAAAAAGATTTCCATTGGTTCTTGCTAGTGTTTTCATAATCCTAATCCTCCTTTCAAGTTGTCGTTTGGTGTTATTAAATCTTTTGCGATCGCACACATCCTGAAATCAAATTGCATGCCGCCTGAAATTCGGATGCAATCCACGTTCTTTTGTCAGTTTATGAGTTTATACAGTAAGTCAAAAACGAAAAATTTGTCACTCTCACTGTCAATTTTTCATTGGCATATTGATCATTTTGTGTGATCAGGGTCACACTGATTTACGCTGGTGTTGGTTTTCTTTGCACGTGAGGAAATAATTAGTTTTGTCAGCAATGAAAAGCATTTGGAAATGGATTATTGTCGCAGTGGTCGGCGGAACTGGTGGTTTTCTGTACTGGTTTTTTATTGGATGTAATAACGGTTGTGCAATCACGTCCTCGCCGGTGAACAGTACGTTATACGGAGCGGTAATGGCTGCACTTCTATTCAACGGTGTCGGCACAGGTTCTGCGCGAAAGAAACAAGGCGACGCCGAATAGTCTCTCATATCATCGAAATCGTGCAGCGTTTTCATCTATTTGAAAAACCGTTACATTTGATACGTATCAAAATTAACTCCTGATGTCAGCGCCTGCGCAAACTGCGGAAAAAACGCGAGCCCTCATGCACGAAGACTGGGCGATTGTCGTACTCGGATTTCTCATCATCGCTATCGTCGTTTTTGGACTTAGTATTCCGGTTCCGAAATTCTCATGGAAAAATTTTCACGAACTACTGCACGTACTTCGTCCCGAAAATCTCGGCTTTGCGGCCGCGCAATTTGGTTTCGTCTATGCATTTGCCGTTGCAGCTGCGTGGCTGACCACGGGGCGAATTGCGAACATGCTACTCGTTTTTCCCGTCATTGCGCTACTCACATTCATTGCGCTGGTTCTCGCCGGCAACGAAACGGTTAAATCACTGAACCTGGAGGCTGTAATTTTCAGTCTCGGAACAGGTCTGCTGGTTAGCAACGTATTCAATCTTCCGGAGTGGTTTCGCAAGTCGCTTACTGCTGAACTGTTTGTGAAAATCGGACTCGTGTTGTTGGGAACCAGTGTCATCTTTTCAGACATACTGAAGGCCGGCGGCCTGGGACTCGTGCAGGCATTGCTGGTGGTGGTTGCAGTCTGGTACTTTGCGTATTGGCTCTGTAAAAAACTACGTGTGGATGACGACCTTACGATGATGATCGCAAGTTCTGTTTCGATTTGCGGTGTGTCTGCGGCGATTGCAACGGCGGGTGCGATTCATGGTGATACGCGAAAACTCTCTTACGTGATTTCGCTCGTTCTTATTACGGCCATACCAATGATGATCGTAATGCCCTGGGCTGCAAACGCGCTTAACCTTCCGGAAGCTGTAACCGGTGCGTGGATTGGCGGAAGCATCGACACCACCGGTGCTGTTGTTGCGTCCGGTACGCTTGTCGGTGATACGGCCCTAAAAATCAGTACTATCGTTAAGTTCTCGCAAAACGTTTTACTTGGCGTTGCCGCATTTGCCATCAGCGTCTACTGGACGTACACGGGTCGCGATGCTGTTGACGGTGTCAGCGAAAAGCCAACGCTCTCTGTAATATGGGAGCGCTTTCCGAAATTTGTACTTGGGTTTGTCGCTGCTTCCCTTCTTTTTTCTTTTGCGCTTTCCGCAGAAACGATTTCAAATGTTAAATCGAGTTTGAAAAGTATTCAGACTTTATGGTTTGTGCTCGCCTTTACAAGTATCGGCCTCGAGACCAGGTTCTCAGATCTTTTCAATGCACAGGGTAAAAAGCCGCTGATTGCTTTTGTGACAGCACAGTTCTTCAACATCTTGTTCACACTCGTGATTGCGTGGTTCCTGTTTAGTTAATTGTTCGCCTTTATTATGCTGAAGTTGAAGAAGGGCGTCTGAAATGTGTTCCAGAGCCGAAGCCATATCGGCAGCAATTGCTCCGTTCCACGAGCTGTTGTTATATCACCAAGGTCGATTATGCTTTGATCCTCCCAGCCGAATGAACGCAGCAGTTCACGTACCGTGTCTTTTGCAGACGCGTCATTGCCACTAATGAAGACATTGTGGTTGCCTTCAATCAGGGCCGGATTTACCATTATCGCGGCCGACATTGTATTGAGGGTTTTCACTACACGCACATCGGGAAACGTTCGCTGAATTAATTCACCCAATGAATCCGTGTTTCCGGGCGAAAGGGATGGCGGCATTCCCTGTGAGAAGTCAAGCGGATTTGCCACATCAGCGAGAATCTTTCCGTCGAGTGCGGTGCCGGCCAGGTGCATCGCTTCAACGGATGCGCTCCCAAGCGTACAATTGAAAATTATCTCCGCGTCGGCGGCACTCTTCGCAAAGTCTGCGAGTTGTATGCCTTCATGTTGTTTGAGCCATTCACGTAGCGGTGGATTGCCGGAACGATCCCCTTCTTTTTTCGCGCGTGTTGTTTCAGGATTGCGTGTTCCCAATGACACGCGGTGACCAAG
This sequence comes from Bacteroidota bacterium, assembly GCA_023417955.1. Classification (GTDB taxonomy): domain Bacteria; phylum Bacteroidota; class Bacteroidia; order Cytophagales; family Cyclobacteriaceae; genus Ohtaekwangia. Next base: position 2,535 of record JAEZDW010000165.1, on the reverse strand, counting down.
CTGCGACAATTTAGCGGCGATTGTCTTGCCAACTATACCAGTTCCAAATACAGCGATATTCATATGTAAAGTTTGTTATGTGAGTGATAGGGGGTATCTTTAGTATACATACTATAGTTTGTATAGTGTAAATGTATTGTGGTATTATCGCGTTTCGCAAGAGCTGAACGAAATGATACAGACTATCATTTCTGACGGAATTGGAAAAGAGCAGCTGATAGCAAAGAAAAAAAATTCAAAAAAAATGATAATTGATGGTAAGGAACGTGTGATTATGCTCAAGGGTAAAGAATACCATTGCGCCATGGATGTTACGATGGACTACATCGGGGGAAAATGGAAAACCGTTGTCTTGTGGTATCTGCGAAAGGACCGAAAGCGATTCAGCGAGTTAAAGAAGTTGATTCCCAACATCACCGAGAAGATGTTAAGCCTTCAATTGAAAGATCTCGAGCAGGATGGAATTGTTGCCCGTAAGGTGTATCCTGAAGTTCCGCCGCGTGTTGAATACTACCTCACCGAATTCGGAAAGACTCTTATTCCCATGCTGGAGGAGATTGCAGCCTGGGGAAGGAAGCTCGCTGAAAAGAAAGGCCGTTTCGTCGATCCTGGCCCGCGCAAACCAAAGTCCGTCAAATAATTAAGGCATCGTTTTTTTGTCTTTGATTACAAACAATCACTGACAATATGAGCCACGAAAAGTATCAATCCTGTATCGATGCATGTCAGGCGTGTGCCAAGGCGTGCGAGCACTGCATAACGGAATGCCTGGGCGAAGACGATGTTAACATGATGGTGGATTGTATCCGGCTTGCCCGGCAATGCGCGCTCGTCTGTTCTGCAACGGCACGGCTGATGAGCATGAGTGCAGAATACGCAACATTGCTATGCGGACCCTGTGCTGACATCTGCGAGGCGTGTGCTGAAGAATGCGCCAAACACGATCAAGATCACTGCCTCGCGTGTGCTGAAGCATGCAGGAAATGCGCAGAGGAGTGTAGACGAATGGCGGACCAACACGTGGGTGCCTGATTAAAAATGTTTCACCGGATGGTGTAATGAATGCATGAATCAGACGCCGCGCAGCCTGTTAAAATCCCGAATGTCCAGAATGTTTCTCGTCATCACCGGATTTATGTCGATGTGGTTGCCGTGAATGTCGGTCTCCGGAAGAGACACTACTTTATTGTCCGGATCAGTCGGATCGTCACTGATCCGTTTGATGCGCGTAATGATGAATGATGGTTTGCTGTCATAATTGATGAACAACCCCAGCATCGTCCCCTCCATCATGCTTTTGTAAAGCCCTCGTATTATTTCTGTTGAGCGGGTCATAAATCTTATACGACAAAAGTATCGGGACGTGCGCGTTTGATATATGACTTTTATCACGGCATTATCTGACTTAATTTACCAGTCGGCAAATACTTTATCGCGTCTGGCCAAAATGACGATTATCACGGAACAACATTAGCGGTTCAGTCGTTATGCCCTAAAGAAGTTGTATATTGTCAGTATCAATTAAACAAATGGAGGTATCTATGAAAACCAATCAGAGTGTTCGTGGGTTTGACCCCTACGAGATCGATGTTGGCGACGACAGAGAAATCGGGTACCTGAAACAACAGTTCCCGTGGTTGTCGCGCGAAAAAATCCGAAAAGCGGTTAAGGAGCATGGTCCGGACCGCAAAACCGTTCTTAATTACCTCGACTCTATAAGTCAAAAAGTCAAACCGTCCTCCACTTAGACCGATTGCTCTGCGACGCTCAGCACGAAATCTTCGAAACGCGTCATTCCCCGTACGGGTGCAACGGTATCGGCTTCCATAACTTCCACGAAAAAATCCATCTTGTCGAACAGGTTTCGGTCAGCGACCCTGATTAGTGGCAAGAAAAATCTCAGAAGGGAGACCGGCATACGTTTTACCTTCCGGTCGGGGGCGATTGCCTGCTGCAGTATTTCTGCAAGCTCACGGCGTGTGTAAATCCCCGGGCCGCCCGCGTCAATAACGACGTTCGGCTGCCCAATGGCGTCAACAGCCAGTTTTGCCACGTCCTTTTCGGCGATTGGATTCGTTTTGCATGCACCTTTGCCAATGGTAAACAGTGCGCCCTTTTTAGCCATCGGGATCATATCCAGATAGGCTGAAAACAGGGAAGTGGGCTTTACAATAGCATAGTCAATTCCGGATTGCTTCAATTCGTTGCTGAAGGCTTCGTGAACACGAAAGTATTCCAGATGTTGATAGCGTTCGGAATGAAATGCCGAGATGTAAACAAACTTGCGGACGTTGCGGGCAATTGCGTGATTCAAAATCTCAAGGTTGAGCTGGAAGTCAACTTCATTGAACGACTGCTTATCGCGTGCGTTCGGGGAAACACTCTTTCCCAAGGATGAGATCACAACTTCCGGCTCGCCGAAAATTGCAGGTAGTGATTCCGCGCTTACCGGATCCCACTTGAGGGTCCGGTCGCGCGGAATTTTTAATGATTCGGCCCGGGCAGGATTCCGGACTGCCAGATCAAGTTGGTAAC
>JAEZDW010000164.1 GCA_023417955.1 Bacteroidota bacterium | reverse complement strand
CTGCTCCTAAAGTCAATTTAAAACAAATGATTGCGCGTAAGGCCGGCGTTGTCAAATCCAACGTCGACGGTATCGCGTATCTGATGAAGAAGAACAAGATTGATGTTCATACCGGTGTAGGTTCCTTTGTCGACAAGAATACGATTTCGGTAACTGCTGCCGATGGAAAGACCACAACGCTTAAGTCGGATTATGTCATTATTGCAACCGGTTCGAAACCGACCCCGCTGCCATTTGCCGCGTTTGACAAGAAGCGCATAATAAGCAGCACGGAAGCGCTCGAACTAAAAGAAGTTCCGAAGCACATGATCGTAATCGGAGGTGGCGTTATCGGAATGGAACTTGGTTCCGTGTACGCACGTCTTGGTGCGAAAGTGAGTGTCGTAGAATTCCTTGACAGCCTTATCCCTACGATGGATGGCACCATGGGCAAGGAATTGCTCAAAGCTGTGAAGAAACTCGGTATGGATGTATATCTCGGGCACAAAGTCACCAGTGTTGAAAACAAGGGTAAGGAAGTAAAAGTGGTGGCTGAACCGAAGAATGGCGGGGCACCAATCGAACTTTCCGGGGATTATTGCCTCGTAAGCATCGGTCGACGACCGTACACCGAGGGCCTGGGTCTTGACAAGATTGGAATAGAGACCGTCAAAGGACAGATTCCTGTTGATGATCATCTCAAAACGAAGGTTGACAACGTATACGCTATTGGTGACGTTGTACGCGGTGCGATGCTGGCTCACAAAGCAGAAGAGGAAGGCGTAATGGTCGCGGAACAACTTGCGGGTCAGAAACCACATATCAATTATCTTCTCATTCCCGGTGTGGTGTACACCTGGCCGGAGGTTGCAAGCGTTGGCTACACTGAGGAACAGTTGAAAGAGCAGGGTCGTGCATACAAGACGGGTTCATTCCCTTACAAAGCGCTGGGCCGTGCCCGTGCAAGTATGGACACGGATGGTCTTGTCAAGGTTCTCGCAGATAAGCAAACCGATGAAATTCTTGGTATGCACATCATTGGTGCTCGTGCAGCAGACATGATTGCTACAGGCGTTACTGCGATGGAGTTCAGAGCATCAGCGGAAGACGTGGCCCGCATGTCGCATGCACACCCGACGTATATGGAGGCCGTTAAGGAAGCCTGTCTGGCCGCAACCGAGAACAGGCCTATTCATATCTAGGCCCGCGCGGTCTGTCGTAATCGGTATTGGGTAAAACTTCGAATACCCTGTGCAACCACTACAGGTATCAGCGCTGTATGCAATTGCTGTGGAAGAATTGCCCAGCAGAGGAGCAGAAGCAAACTGAGAATCGCAGTTCCCATGAAATAGGTCGTCAGCCATCGCGGGCTTTTTATCAGGGCGATTGCCGCGACAACGTGCAGCGGAAAAGCCCAAAGTATATTCATGTTTCTGGCTGCAGCATTGTGATCGGTAAAAAACCAGAGCACGAACAACAGAATACCAATCGCACCCGTTACACCAAACAGCATTCCATCCAGCCAGTTCGACAAACGCTTCTTGCGAAAATCAAAGAACGTGATCGTTGCAATCAGAAGGGTAGCAATTGAAAACACAATCAGTGGTCCATACCGTTGTTGCTTGGCAACCTGTGCACGGGAATCATAAATGATGTTCTTCTTCTTTACGATCGGAACCTCGACTCCATTCTTTTTGATGTAAGCGCGATCAAAGCCGGCTTCAACATAGTCGGGAAGAAACATGTACTCGTCAGGCGTTGCTACTTTGTCCATCGGGAGTCCGAGACAAATATCAATACCAAGATCGCCCCAGGGTTGTTCTTTCAAATAGATGTCGGTCAAGTCGCGGATCGTGTACTTTGTTTCGATGTGGCTCTCGTCAAAGCGCACGGAGTCCTGCAGTACATACTTCACGACATCGCGCATTTTAGTCGCGCAATTATTGTAGAAATAGTCATAGCGATAGAAACTGTTTTCAGGCATTGCATTCCACTGAAGGTAGTCGAATAACTTTTGCTTTTGATCTGGAGTCAAATCCAACACCTGCTCATGAAAGTATCGATCATGTTCGATATAGTGTGCTTCAAAGCTCGGATAATCATAAACACCGAGCTGATAATAAAGGTAACCTTTTGTGAAGTTCAGATAGAAATTCGGCTGATTGAAATTGAACACGCCGTAATTATACGCAGCGTCAAACCTGGCTTTTGGATCGAACACCCGAAAGGAACTGTGCCCGAAGGCGGAATACAATTCGCCCTGATAAGGACCGATGGTAATCACCGAGATCTCTGCTTCATCCGACAACGGGAATTGTTGGGCGGACAGGAGGTGTGAAACGAATGCAAATACGAGGAATAGCTTTTTCATTTACGCCGGGATGAACCCTGAAATATAGCGACAATTTCCGATTAACGATTATAGTGTATCTTGCAGCCATGGGGTCTTCGTGGCATGATCGGCGCAACTTTCTGACAAAGCTTTCAACCCGCAAAGTGTCGAATGCCGCCTCTGTGCTTGCCAGTTTTTACCGTTCGCGTTTGGCGAAACGACCGGAGATCAGTGGGATGCCTATTGCCCTGGCAATTGAACCCACAACCTCGTGCAACCTCAGGTGTCCGGAGTGCCCGAGTGGATTGCGTTCCTTCACACGGCCGACAGGCATGTTGAATGACGCCGTTTTCAGAAATACGATCGATCAGCTTGAATCAACGCTCACGTATCTCACGTTCTACTTCCAGGGTGAGCCGTATCTGAATCCACGTTTTCTGCAAATGGCTGAGTATGCTTCGAGAAAGGGAATTTATACCGCTACCTCCACCAACGGGCATTACCTCAACGAAGAACGTGCACGCGATACAGTAGCCTCAGGGTTAGACAGATTGATTATCTCTATTGATGGAACCAGCCAGGAAACGTATGAATCCTATCGCGTGGGTGGTTCTCTTGAAAAGGTACTCGACGGCGCAGATGCCATTGTGCGTTTGAAAAAACAGATGCGTTCACTGACACCGCATGTCGTCTTCCAGTTTCTTGTGGTAAAGCAGAACGAACATCAGGTACCGGAGGTGTACAAACTCGCGAAGCAGATCGGCGTCAATGAAGTTGCACTGAAGACGGCGCAGGTTTACGATTTTGAAAATGGATCACCCTTCATCCCCGAAAACGAACGCTACTCGCGTTATAAAAAAAATCACGACGGAACCTGGCAAATCAAAAATGCTCTCCTGAATCATTGTTGGAAAATGTGGCACAGCTGCGTGATTACCTGGGATGGCAGGGTAGTGCCGTGTTGCTTCGACAAGGATGCACACTTCGTGTTGGGAAATATAACCGAAACTCCGTTTGAAGAGATTTGGAAAGGGGAAGCATACCGATCCTTTCGGAATTCTTTACTGACGGCGAGGAAGGAAATCGAGATTTGTAAAAACTGTACAGAAGGGACTAAAGTGTGGGCTTGATCCCTGAGTTCTTTTCGAGGTGACGGTTAATCTT
>JAEZDW010000098.1 GCA_023417955.1 Bacteroidota bacterium | reverse complement strand
ATCTTAAATGCAAGGGCTGCGAAAGGTTCGGTTTCAAGAGGTTTGATAACTACTTCTTCGTTCGTATCAGGGCTCGTTCCAATGATGTTATCCTTGTCAAGCGGTGAAGGAAGCAATTCCATTACATAGTCAAGCATCGTTTGAACACCCTTGTTTTTAAACGAAGAGCCGCAAACCATAGGAACCACCTTCATCGCAATAGTCGCCTTGCGAAGAGCTGTGAGAATCTCCTGTTCAGTAATAGAGTTTGGATCCTCGAAATACTTCTCCATCAGTGACTCGTCAAATTCAGCCACTGCTTCGAGCAGTTTTTCACGATAGATCTTCACTTCTTCTTCCATGTCAGCCGGGATCGGCACGACTTCGAAAGTCATTCGTTTGTCGGCTTCATTCCAGATGATACCGCGGTTGTTGACGAGATCAACGACCCCACGGAAATTATCTTCAGAACCAATAGGCAGCTGAAGCGCTACCGCATTGCTTCCAAGTTTTTCTTTTACCTGCTTGCAAACGCCAAGGAAATCTGAACCTGCGCGGTCCATTTTATTGACGAATCCAATGCGGGCAACTTTGTAGTTATCAGCGAGTCGCCAGTTTGTTTCTGACTGAGGTTCTACACCGTCAACCGCGCTAAACAAAAACACAAGTCCATCGAGTACACGAAGAGAACGGTTAACTTCTACAGTGAAGTCAACGTGACCCGGAGTATCGATGATATTTACGTTGTATTTTGTGTCGCGGTAATTCCAGAATACCGTTGTAGCCGCCGAAGTAATTGTAATACCACGTTCTTGCTCCTGCTCCATCCAGTCCATCGTGGCTGCACCTTCGTGCACTTCCCCGAGTTTGTGGTTTACCCCTGCGTAATACAGGATACGTTCGGTCGTCGTGGTCTTACCTGCATCGATGTGAGCCGCGATACCGATGTTCCTGGTATATTTGAGATCTCTTGCCATTCTTCTTTACTGGTCTTTATTAAAAACGGAAATGTGAGAAGGCTTTGTTTGCCTCAGCCATACGGTGGGTGTCGTCCTTCTTCTTGATGGCAGCACCTTCACCTTTGGATGCAGCAATGATCTCTGCAGCCAGTTTATCCATCATTGTCTTTTCGCCTCTCAGACGTGAGTAGTCGATCAACCACTTGATGCTAAGGTTAACTTTACGCTCAGGACGGATTTCAACCGGAACCTGGAAAGTAGCACCACCAACCCGGCGGCTTTTTACCTCAACCGCAGGAGTAAGGTTAGCCATTGCGCGCTTCCATACTTCGAGACCAGGTTCATTGGTCTTCTTTTCAACCGTTGCAATTGCATCGTAGAAGATTCCGTAAGCGACGCTTTTCTTACCCTCTTCCATTAGATAGTTCACGAACTTGGTTACAAGTGTATCGTTGAACTTGGGGTCAGGTAAAAGATATCTTTTCTTAGGTTTTGACTTTCTCATGACTCAGATTCCTGTATTATTTCTTGCCTTTTGCAGGAGCTGCCGCAGCACCCGCCTTAGGACGTTTTGCACCGTATTTTGAGCGGCTTTGAAGACGACCATTCACACCTGCAGTATCCAGTGCCCCCCGGATAATGTGGTAACGAACACCGGGAAGGTCTTTTACCCTGCCTCCGCGGATCAACACAATAGAGTGTTCCTGAAGATTGTGACCCTCTCCAGGGATGTACGCGTTAACTTCCTTGCCGCTAACGAGACGAACACGTGCCACTTTCCGCATAGCAGAATTAGGCTTCTTAGGCGTCGTAGTGTATACACGGGTACAAACCCCTCTTTTCTGCGGGCACGAATCAAGGGCAGGTGATTTAGACTTAAAAGTCAGTTTCTTGCGGCCCTTTCTTACAAGTTGTTGAATGGTAGGCATTTATATAGTTTGTTATAAACCTTTCAAAATTTAGGACTGCAAAGGTATTTAAAGTAACAGAGCTTGCAAAGTCCCTATAAAATATTTTTGAATTAACCGTTTGTTATTAAAGGATTTGGTACCCTATAAGCCCAATCAGCACCAGTTTCAGCGCCTTTTGTCAAGCCTCACCCATCGTACCCCCGAAATTCATCGGGAACTTGGGCAAATCCTCTGTGCGCTTAATCGCCCCAAATGACGCCTCATACTTCTCAATATTGTCCTTCAAAGCCGCCAGGAAGCGCTTCGCATGCTCAGGCGTAATCACAATCCTGGACTTCACCTTCGCCTTTGGAACACCCGGCATAAGCCTGATAAAATCGATCACGAATTCGCTATTGGAATGCGCAATCATGGCAAGATTTGAGTAGATACCTTCAGCGATCTCCTCCGTCAATTCAATATTGATCTGATTCTGCTGCTGTTTGTGCTTCTCGTCAGCCATTTTCTATAAGGTTTTTAAAACAAAAAAAAGGTTGACCCCCGAAGGAGTCAACCCTGTAGTGCCTATTCAAAATTAATCCTGAAGTTCACGTTCGCGGTCTCTGGTCCTTTCCGCAGCCGAAAGAAGTGATTGATACTCCTCCTTATGCGTCACAATGATATCATTGAATTTCCGCTGGCCGGTTCCGGCAGGGATCAGGTGTCCAACAATAACGTTCTCTTTCATTCCCAGAAGCGCGTCGGTCTTACCTCTGATCGCAGCTTCGCTCAGTACCTTCGTAGTTTCCTGGAAGGATGCAGCCGACAACCAGCTTTCCGTCTTGAGTGACGCCTGTGTAATACCTTGCAACGTCGGTCTCGAAACAGCCGGCATAGCATCGCGAACCTCAGCAAGCTTCTGATCCTTACGTCTCAGATTGGAATTCTCATCCCTCAGTTCGCGCGCCGTAATTATCTGCCCCGGCTTGAAGATCGCAGAATCACCTGCATCAACAACGACCTTCTTATCAAGAACGGCGTCATTGTCTTCACGGAACTGCAGCTTGTCAACATATTCTCCAGGCAGGAAGCTTGTATCTCCCGGATCGATGATCTCAACTTTCTGCATCATCTGGCTCACAATAGCCTCAATGTGCTTGTCGTTGATCTTCACACCCTGCAGACGGTATACTTCCTGAATTTCATTCACGAGATATTCCTGTACTGCCGTCGGACCTTTGATCGAAAGGATGTCCGAAGGTGTAATCGAACCATCTGAAAGCGGCTGACCTGCCTTCACGAAGTCGTTATCCTGAACGAGGATGTGTTTCGACAGCGGTACGAGGTAACGCTTCTGAACGCCATCGCGTGATTCAATGAAGATTTCACGGTTACCGCGCTTGATACCACCGTATGTTACCACACCGTCGATCTCACTGACAACTGCAGGGTTCGAAGGATTCCTCGCCTCGAACAATTCAGTTACTCTCGGAAGACCACCTGTGATATCGCGTGACTTACCCATCGTTCTCGGAATCTTCGCGAGTACAGTACCCGCTTTGATTTGTTCACCAGCGTCTACAGCAAGGTGAGCACCTACCGGAATGTTATATCCCTTGGTTTCATTCTTGCCTTTTACGATAACCGCAGGGTTCTTCGTCTTATCACGTGTCTCAGTGATAACTTTTTCACGGTGTCCCGTCTGCTCGTCGGATTCTTCCTTGAAGGTCACGCCTTCGATGATGGATTCGTACTCAACAACGCCGTCAAATTCGGAAAGAATAACAGCATTATACGGATCCCAATAGCAAAGCAGATCACCTTTTTCAACCCGCTGGCCTTCTTTTACTTTAAGGAAAGCACCGTAAGGCACGTGGTTCGTAATCAATACGCGGTTTCTCTCCTTATCAACGATACGGATTTCACCGGTACGACCCATAACCACCTGAATCGGATTGTTTTCATTGTCTGTAGTATCTATAACCCTGATGCCTTCGAATTCAAGGACACCAGTGAACTTAGCCTGAATATTTGCCTCAACAGCAATGTTCGAAGCAGTACCACCCACGTGGAATGTACGTAGAGTAAGCTGAGTACCAGGTTCACCGATTGACTGTGCTGCAATTACACCAACAGCTTCACCAGTTTGAACCATCTTACCTGTAGCCAGGTTGCGGCCGTAGCACTTCGCACAACCTCCCTGACGCGATTCACATGTGAGAAGTGAACGTATCTCAACTTCTTCGATCGCTGTTTCTTCAATGCGCTTCGCGATTTCGTCGGTGATTTCAGTGTTCGACGGAGCGATCACTTCATCAGTCAACGGATCGAAAATATCATGCACTGTTACACGACCGAGGATACGCTCTGACAGCGGTTCAACGATGTCCTCGTTGTCCTTCAGCGCTGTCACTTTCAGTCCACGCAATGTTCCGCAGTCGTCCTCAGTAATAACGAGGTCGTGCGCAACGTCAACGAGACGACGTGTCAGGTATCCCGCATCGGCAGTTTTCAACGCCGTATCTGCAAGACCTTTCCGCGCACCGTGAGTCGAAATAAAGTACTCCAATACATCAAGTCCTTCCTTAAAGTTGGAGAGGATCGGGTTTTCGATGATCGAGCCAACCGAACCGGCAAGGTTCTTTTGTGGCTTCGCCATCAAACCACGCATACCACCCAACTGACGAATCTGTTCTCTTGAACCCCGGGCACCAGAGTGCATCATCATATAGATCGAGTTGAAACCCTGCTGATCTTCTTCCAACTGACGCATCAGCGTCGAGGTCAGCATAGTATTTGTTCTCGTCCAGATGTCGATTACCTGATTGTAACGTTCGTTGTCGGTGATCAGACCCATCATATAGTTGTTCCAAACGCCTTCGACTTCCTCTTGTGCGTTGGCAACGAGCTTCTCTTTCTCAGCCGGAACCTTCACATCGTTCAGACCCATTGACAAACCACCGCGGTATGCCATCTGGAAGCCAAGTTCCTTGATGTCATCGAGGAATTTAGCTGTCTTGGATTGTCCGGCGATTTTGTAAATATCCGAGATGATCGTTTGCAGTTTTTTCTTGGTCAGCAGCTCATCAACAAATCCGACCTCTTCAGGAACGTATTGGTTGAAGATCACACGACCCGTAACTGTATCGATTACCTGCATCGAAACTTCTCCGGTTTTCTTGTCTCTTACCGGTACGCGTACCTTGATGTTCGCGTGCTTCGACAAACGACCTTCGTTAAATGCGATGATAACTTCTTCAGCAGAATAGAAACGCTTTCCTTCACCCATCACCGGGAATTCAGGCGTAGTCTTTCTTCCTTTTGTCAGATAGTACAGACCGAGAACCATGTCCTGAGAAGGAACTGTAATCGGCGCCCCGTTCGCAGGGTTCAGGATGTTGTGCGACGAAAGCATCAGCAATGATGCTTCGAGAATCGCTTCCTGGCCAAGCGGAACGTGAACCGCCATCTGGTCACCGTCAAAGTCCGCGTTAAACGCAGTACATACCAACGGGTGAAGCTGAATAGCTTTTCCTTCAATCAGTTTCGGCTGGAATGCCTGTATACCGAGACGGTGAAGCGTTGGCGCACGGTTGAGCAGAACAGGGTGACCCTTCAAAACATTCTCGAGGATATCCCATATCACTGCATCCTTGCGATCAACGATTTTCTTCGCAGACTTCACGGTCTTAACAATACCTCTTTCAATGAGCTTGCGAATGATAAACGGTTTGAACAACTCCGCCGCCATATCCTTCGGAAGACCGCATTCATGCAGCTTCAATTCAGGACCAACGACAATTACAGAACGACCAGAGTAGTCAACACGCTTACCAAGGAGGTTCTGACGGAAACGGCCTTGCTTTCCTTTCAGTACATCGGAAAGTGAGTTCAGGGCACGGCCACCTTCTGCTTTCACCGCGTTTGATTTCCGGCTGTTGTCGAACAGGGAATCAACAGCTTCCTGCAGCATACGCTTTTCGTTACGCAGGATCACCTCGGGGGCTTTGATCTCCAGCAAACGCTTCAGGCGGTTGTTACGGATGATCACCCGGCGGTAAAGGTCGTTGAGGTCAGAAGACGCAAAACGGCCACCATCCAGCGGAACCAGCGGACGCAGTTCCGGCGGAATCACGGGAATGTATTGCAT
>JAEZDW010000096.1 GCA_023417955.1 Bacteroidota bacterium | reverse complement strand
ACCCCACACAGGCCGACTTATGATTTCACATACTTTTGAAAAGCTGCGTTTAACTGGTCCCGGATCTGAGAACAAGGAACAAAAAAGCTTTTTTCCACTACCTCCAGACGAATGTCGCCGGTTTGTTCGTTCCAGTCATACGCGATAACGATACCGAACGGACCACTCACAGTCCCGCTGGGGCCAGCGAGATGGAAGCCCTTATCGGCAAGTTGTTTCGAAATCTGAGTGAAGACTTCGGGAGTTATTCCCGAGAACTGAATTGGATCACATGCTGCCATGACCGATGTGTTAAAATTAAGATGCCATTTTTATTTGTGAACAGCGCTTTGTTCAATACTGTACACTGCATCGGAAGCCCGCTGCCGATTGAGCCTGCGTTGTCCGTTTTTCAAACTGGCACAACTTAAGCTATTAAACCAATTTTGCCCAACCTGATGAAACGCATCACACAATTTTTTCTGCTGTGCTCCGGGATTCATATGGAATTTCTCCGGCAATGCCCTTCTGAAACCAGTAAGTGTGCCGGTCTTGGCGCAGCCATTTTCTTCACCGGGGTCTTCGCATTCCTGTCAGCAGCTTTCGCATTCTTCACGGTATTCGACAATTACTTTATCGCAACAAGTCTCGGATTGATATGGGGTCTTATGATCTTCAATCTCGACAGGTATATTGTTTCTAGTATGCGCAAAGAGGGGCGAGCGTCAAAAGAATTGCTTTCGGCGATGCCCAGGTTACTTGTCGCGATAGTTATCTCACTCGTCATCGCGAAACCACTTGAACTCCGGATCTTCCAAAAGGAAATAGAACCTGAACTGACTGTGATGGAGCAGCAGGCCTATGCGCGGCAGGAACAGGAGGTCCGCGAGCGCTTCACACAACGGGAGGTGTCACTGCGCGGTGAAATAGTCGCGCTGCAGGGGCAGATACGGGAGAAGCAACAAACGCGCGATGAACTTGATCGCATTGCAAGAGAGGAAGCCGACGGAACAGGCGGAAGCCGTCGCAGAAACCTCGGCCCGATTTACAAAATCAAAAAAGCCGACGCTGATCGCGCGTCAGCTGAGTTGGAAGCGCTCTCAGCTGAAACCAGTGCAAAGATAAATGAGTTGGAAAACAAGATCGCTGAAAATGACTCTCTCCGTCAGGCGAATCTCGCATCGTTGACATTTGCCGAACGCAACGGGCTCGCTGCACGCATGGAAGCATTGTCGAGGGTGAAGGCACAGAGCCCTCCGATCTGGTGGGCGGGATTTGCAATCATGTTACTACTTATCGTACTCGAGACGGTACCCGTACTTGTAAAATTGATCGCACCGCGTGGACCATATGATAATTTGCTGAAGGCAGAGGAATTCCGCTTCACGTGCCAGGAAACTGAAGAGCTCGCGCGTGCAAGCGCTGGTACGAGGAATCAGGCGGCAAACATGCCGGAAGAAGAGCGCGTTTTCATAAAGGAACGATTGGAACAGGCGTTGAAGAAAAACTGATGTCACCACAGGCGAATCGCGTTCATGCTCGAGTTGGTTTTGCAGGTAGATGAATTCAACTACCTTCGTTGCCATGGAATCATCAGCCGCGGTAAACCTGGTATCTCCCGGTGTAAAACGAGACGATCTTTTCTGGGCAGACCTGGGATGTGGTGCAGGAACATTTACGACCGCTCTTGCCTCACTGCTAACGACTGAAAGCACGATCTTCGCCGTCGACAAAGATGCGAAAAGTCTGGAAAGCCTGTCGCGTGCGCATCCCCGGATTATCAGAACCGTTCATGCAGATTTCACAGATGTTTCAATTTCATTTCCGCCATTGGATGGCATCCTGATGGCGAACTCGCTACATTTCATCGCTGAAAAGGCGGAACTCATTCGACGCCTGAAATCTATGCTTTCCCCCCAGGGAAGGATGCTAATAATAGAGTATGATACAGACATAGCGAATCCCTGGGTGCCGTTTCCAGTAAGTTTCAGTTCACTACAGGAAATCGTCTCCGGTTTCGGGATGCTTGTGAGAAAGACGGGAACCCATCCATCCATTTACCGGGAACGTGAGATGTACGCAGCTCTAATTTCAGTCGGTGTAGAACATTAGCCCCAACTGCCGCTGGCATGTTTTTTATCCTTGGAACTTAATAACGATTCCAAGCTACCACCCATGTTAAATTTCACAGTTCCGGAGGCAGCCTTTTGTGTAATTAAAGGATTTGCCCATATTAATACCTGAAAATCTAGACCACGTTTTTCATGCTTGACATCCAACTGAAGGAGCATACCCGATTGCGCCATGCTATACTCGAAAAAAAGCTTTTACGTCGCGTGACCGAGGTTCAAAACGTGGACGATTATCAATTGCTGCTTTCAATCCTTTACGGCTTTTACGGTGCAATTGAATCTTCGGTTCAGCAATGGTTTGTCGATGATCGACAACATGACTTTGACCAACGACGGAAGGCGTGGCGTATTCTGGAAGACATCAAAGACCTTGGAGGGAAAGCACAGGTTCCTGATTTGTGCAAATCGCTCCCGGTGGTAAATGGATACCACGCTGCGCTTGGTGTAATGTACGTGATAGAGGGTTCGACACTTGGCGGTCCCATAATCGCACGCCTCATTCAATCCCGGTTGAACGTCGACCGCGGAATGAGTTTCTTTTGTGCTTATGGACCTGAGTCAGGAACGATGTGGGCCGCGTTCAAAAGAATCCTGGATGAGCCGTACAGCGACTCGGAAAGAAGAAACATCGTCAATGGGGCGCAGGAAACATTTTCAAAATTCGACGATTGGTTAAGTATACATGACTAGAACAAACTACGATTCCGATTTTTGTGGCAGTGTCCCAATTCAATTAATAAACCTGATTCAACCGTACGGTGTTTTAGTTATCATCCGGCGCGAGGACCATTCAATTATTCAGATCAGCGAAAACGCAAGTGAAGTATTTGGCGTGCCTCATACCGACCTGATTGATACTCGAATCGAAAATCACATCACCGGAAAGGGTGGGGTAGACCTTCTGAATAATACGGACAATCAGAACAAAATTCCTTCCGTATGGGAAATCAATAATCGCCCGTTTCTCGCGCTTCTTCATTCATACGAAAAGTATTTTATTGTCGAATTCGATAAGTCTCCGTACGATGATTCGCAGCAATTGCTTTTTGTGGACGTTTATCGGGAGATAAAGTATGCAATGAGCCTGATTCAGTCGTCACCGACGATCGAAGACGCTGCCCGAAATTGTGCTCGCGAAATCAAACGGATTTCCGGGTTCGACAAAGTGATGGTCTATCATTTTGACAACAACTGGAATGGCACCGTTATCGCGGAGCAGGGTGAGCCTGACATGGAGTCGTATCTCGGCATTACATTTCCAGCTTCGGACATTCCCCAACAGGCCCGGAAGCTCTACGAAAAGAATGCATACAGATTTATTCCCACGCGTGACTATCAACCAGTAAGACTGTTTCCGGTTATCAATCCTATAACCGGATCGTTTGTTGATTTGTCGGATTGCAATTTACGAAGCGTACCCGCGGTCCACCTTGAATACCTTGCGAATATGAACGTTACATCTTCGATGTCGACGCGAATCATGAACGGAGATACGCTTTGGGGACTAATCGCGTGCCATCATAAGACAGAAAAAGAGCTGAGTTTTGAAGTGCGATCGATTTTTGAGTTGCTCTCAAGCGTGGTTTCTGCACGAATGGCCAGTCTTCTCAATAGTGACGTTCATCGTTTCAGTATTCGCATAAAGGAGCAATATAAGAATCTGGTTGAAGAGGCCTATCGGAAAGGCAACGACAACATTTCCACCGCATTACTTGAAGGTGATCCCGATTTACTCACGCTGTTCAGCGCCCAGGGTGCCGCCATTTCACTGGGTGGAAAGGTACATTTCATAGGCGAAGTTCCTGAACGCGAGCAATTGCGCGAACTCCTTCTCTGGTTGCACGCGAAACAACTTCGGAATGTCTACGCAACGGATAGCCTGCCGAACGAATACGATCAGGCTCCCGATTTCAGTAAAGTAGCGAGTGGAATGCTCGTCATTCCTGTTGACTTTGAAAATGACGAGTACATTATTCTCTTCCGGCCTGAGTGCATACGAACGGTAACCTGGGGCGGTAATCCCGAGGAACGCATCAGGTTTGATGGTGATTCGCGTAACTATCATCCACGCGCTTCGTTCGCGAAATGGAAGGAGCTCGTGAAGGATACATCAAAACCGTGGCGCGAGGAAGAAATATCGGCTGCGGAAAGTCTGCGTAGTTTCATTTATGAATTTTCAAAATTGGCCACCTGAGGATGGGCGCAGGCAGACATCATATTGTAGCAATTGGGGCTTCGGCAGGTGGCCTGGAAGCGATACACGAGTTTTTTGACAATGCGCCGGATCATCATGGCATTTCGTATGTTATTATCCAGCATCTCTCGCCTGATTATAAGAGTCTCCTCGTCGAACTCGTCTCGCGACATACACACATGAAAGTGTATGAAGCTGAAAACAACAGCCTTGTCGAGAAGAGTTGCGTTTACGTGATCCCGAATAATAAACTGATTACCATTAAAGGGAGTAAACTCTTTCTCGAAGAAAAGCGATCGTTAAAACAGCCAAACAATGCAATAGACGTTTTTATGTATTCGCTCGCGCGGGAAAAGAACGACTGCGCAGTCGGCGTAATTCTTTCCGGTACGGGAACCGATGGTACGAAAGGAATTGAGGAAATCAAGAAGCGTGGCGGGTTGGTGGTCGTTCAGGATCCGGCAACTGCCAAATTTGATGGCATGCCGAACAGTGCTATTCAATCAGGCAACGTAGACTTTGTTCTCACGCCGTCGGAAATGCATGAGGAGATCAGTAATTATACACAGCAGAAAGTCACTGATATTCAGCTTGAGCGCACAATTGATGACGATCTCCTGCAGCAGATATTCCTGCATATTCATCGTGCAGCCGGATTTGATTTTAACTATTATAAAACGCCTACGATAATAAGAAGAATTCAGCGTCGGATGTTGCGCGGCGGTTTCCACGACATCAATGCTTACATCAGACAACTGGAGGAAGATCCCGACGAATGCAAACAACTTGGTAAGGAGTTTTTGATCGGAGTGACAAAGTTTTTTCGTGACACTGGCGCCTTCGAGTATCTGCAAAAGGAAATACTTCCCGAGATCGTTTCCGAAAAAGAATACGGTGAAAGTCTTAAGGTATGGGTTGCTGCGTGCAGCACTGGTGAGGAAGCGTACTCGATAGCAATAGCGATTAGCGAGGTGCTTGAAAAAATGAACAAAGTCCTCGATGTCAAAATATTTGCAACGGACATTGAAGAGTCGAATATTGAAATTGCAGGCCGCGGTCTTTATCCGGGTACCATTGAAAAGGATGTTGATCAAAGGATTCTGGATAAGTATTTCCTTCGTTCGGGGCGCTCTTACGTGATCAGTCCAAAGATCCGAAAGCAAATCGTATTTGCGAATCACAATATCATTAAAGATCCCCCTTTTATAAAGAACGACCTGGTCAGTTGCCGGAATATGTTGATCTACATGAATCCGGTCCTGCAACAAAGGGTTTATTCGCTTATTCAGTTCGCCGCCAGACGCGGTGGCTATTTGTTCTTCGGCGCCAGTGAAAGCCCTTCCTTCCTGAAGGATTCCGTTCTTGAAGTACATTCGAAATGGAAGTTCTTTAAGAAAGTTGCCGAGACCAAACTTGCAGTAGGAAACCAACTTCAGGCTGGCGAGAAAAGGGGTGCAGCAAAAGACGGAAAGAAGAAACAGAGGGGTGAGACCAGTATGCAGAC
>JAEZDW010000086.1 GCA_023417955.1 Bacteroidota bacterium | reverse complement strand
TTCGAGTACACCATTTCTGTATGATTTGAATAAATAGTAGTCACGGGTTTCTTTAGGTTCTTTCACCCACAGCAGTACCTCATAAAAACGACCCGGTTCCTCGGGATCGCTTTGTTCATTTTCATTGATCCGGTAATCCAGCTTATCTATCTCTACAAGTGGACGAAGATCGTCAGTTGCTGTGAACGTGGTTCCGTCTGCAGTAACGGATAGTGTATACGTTTTACCGGTCTCACCCACAAAACCCGGCTCCGGAAAATAAAAACCAACTGAATCGGGATCATCACCCTCATAGTGGTTGAATTCATAGGTATTACCATCTGCATCTGATACAGATACTACGGCGTTGGTTATGCGCGGTGCCTGCCCCTGGTTATAAAAACCTGTTGAACGGGTGACTTTCACATAGCTTAACCCGGGTGTATCGGTAACGAGCCCTTCAACAATGATCTGCGGCTCAGTTTGTTCCAGGTCCAGCATCACGGTTTTTTCGCAGCCGCTGGAGAAAACAGCAGCGGCAATCAGTGTGAGAATGAAAAGTGATTTATTTATCATCGGGCGCTTAGAATTTGAAGTTGTAGGTCACAAATGGCATAACCGGAAACAGGTAGATCAGCCGGGCTTCTTTCTCGGTTCCATCACCAATAATATTTCCGTCTTCGTCCTGCCGTGTACGTGTATAGATAGTGAATGCGTTTTGTCGGTTGTAGACATTGTACAAAGAGAACACCCATTGTCCCTTAAACCTGCGGTTAGCGTTTCGTTTGGGTGAGAACGTCGCTGACAAATCCAGGTGGTGGAAATCCGGCAGGCGGTAACCATTTCGTTCACTGACAATATCGGGTTGATATGTTCCGAACTCATACTTACCAGCCGGAATTGTTATTGGTCTGCCTGTACTGTATGTAAACGTTCCCCCAAGTGTCCAACGATCATTCAGGTCATAGGCGGCTGAAAGGTTCGCCACATTGCGGCGGTCATAACTGGCGGGAAATTCCATGCCCATATTGACACCTTCTATCTTACGCATTGCCTTCGACCACGTGTAGGTTACCATACCCGTTAATCTGCCGTGTGTTTTGTTCAACATAAACTCCGCCCCGTATGACCAGCTGTCACCCTGACGGAATTCTGTTGACAGATCCCGGTTAAGCATGATTTCAGCATTGTCCGCGAAATCAGTGACGTCCTGAAACTTTTTGTAGTAAGCTTCAACAGAAAATTCGAACATGTTGTCATGCAGATTACGGAAGTATCCGGCGGCCACCTGATCAGCAATCTGCGGCTTGAGATAGTAATTACTGGGGTGCCATGTGTTAAATGGCAGCGGAACAGTTCCTGCTGCAACGAGGTGGGTATTCTGAACCATCCTGTTAAAAGAAACCTTCAGTGACGCATCGTTTGATAGCGAATAACGCGCGGCGAACCGTGGCTCAGCTTTCACGTACGTGCGTATTGTTTCCCACGCATCGTAATGCAGCGTGTCGGTACGGTTGATATCTGCATTGTCTTTTGGGTCTTCATACAGATAGACATCCGCCTTGCCAACATTCTGGAATATCGACAAGCGCGCACCATACTCGAGCGTCAGACGATCCGAAATGCGTTGTTGACTGCTCAAGTACAGCGCATGATCGAGAGCATACATCTTTTCGAACACAGTCTCCTCAAAAATTGACGACTCCGCGTTGGGCTTAATTCGCGCGGGAGAGAATCGTCTGCCCGTGAGGTGGTAGCCAAAACTCAGTTCTGTGTTCGTATTCAGGAAATAGGAAAGGTCGTTTTTAAGGCTGACTTCTTCGAGGTTTGACGTCCAGCGGAAACCCTGAATCGGATCTTTTATTTCTAATGAGTAGTCGAACACACTTCCGATAAGCGTCGTGTTGGAAAACAGCCTTTCATTGAAGAGGTGGTTCCAGCGCAGTGTCACGGTTGAATTGCCCCAGCCAAAGCCGGCATCACCTCCGTCGAAACTGAGCTTATCCCTGCCGCTGTACGCAGCTATGAAGAAGCGGTTTTTGTTGTTTGCACGCCAGTTCACCTTTCCATTAAGATCGTAGAAATTCACGCCGTTATCGGTATCAGCAGCCTTCAGGTAGAGGCCCAGGTTCGACGTCCGGCCTGATACAATGAATGAACTCTTATCTTTCCGGATCGGGCCTTCGACAAGGAGTCTGCTTGCCAGGGTGCCTATCCCACCCGTTGCCTGAAATGCCTTGTTGTTCCCATCCCGCGTTCGGACCTCAAGAATTGAAGACAATCTTCCACCAAAGCGCGCAGGAATGCCTCCCTTGTACAGTTCGGATTCTTTGATAACATCGGCATTGAAAACAGAGACCATTCCGCCAAGATGCGACGGATCGTAGATCGGCGCTTCATCGATAAGAATCAAATTTTGATCCGCGCCTCCGCCCCGTACGTAAAAACTTGATGTGCCCTCACCGGCTGTTACGACACCAGGAAGCATCTGAATGTTCTTTATAATATCAACTTCGCCAAACAGCGCCGGAAGTTTTCGGACATGTTCGAGATTGATGGTGTTTTTGCTCATTTGAAGGTCGACAACGTTGGCGTCGAGGCGGGTTCCAACTACTTCAACTTCAGCCATTTGGGTGGCTTCTTCCTCAAGTTCGACGTTTTGTGTTACATCTTTCACCAGGTTGGCCTGAAACTCAAAGGTTTTGTAACCCATGTAACTGACCTGGACCGTGTAAGTTCCGGACGGTACCGTAAGTGAATAGAAACCGTAGGCGTTGGTTGTAGTACCGGCCTTTAATTCAGGCAGGTAAATGGTGACGCCGATTAATTCTTCGCCGTTGCGTTTGTCTTTTACATACCCGTTCAGGGTAGACTTGTTTTGTGCGTGAGAACTGGATACAACCGAGACAATGAAAAGAAAAGCTAAAATTCTGACCATTTAATTCGTTAGTGTTTTTGGGGTATAGACAATCGAACCGACACATACCCTCATCGGGCATGTAGGATTTGATTGACTTTTCTCCAGACGAGATCGGCGGGAAATTGGTTACCTTTGCGGCGCAGATTGTTTACAACGAAACCGTTCAAACAACGATATGCTAAAAAAATTGAGGGAATTGTATAAGGAATATAAGCCTTACGTGCGCGTCGACCTTATCATGTACGCGTCTCTGATTGTCATGATATTCCTTTATCTGGTCATTTCGACGCTGTTGCGATAGTTTTTTTTAGTCCAAAAGTGACTATACAACCGTCCCGGCGAGGGAGGTTATTGGATAAATTGCACACCCAACAGCGCCAAAAACATCGACAGGGCGATTAAAAAGCTGATAATTTTCCGTTTCATAACCTTATATCATTTATATAGGCAAAAAAAATGCCGTCACGAAAGCAAACGCGACGGCAAAACCAGGATTGGCTATCGTGAGTCGATCCGGAATTAATCGGAGAGCCGATCACCCAGTTCGTTTAGCTCACGTTTTACATCCTGAAAAGCGTTTCGTGCACTTTGCTTAACCTCGTCCCAATTTTCCTCAGTTGAGGTTTCCACACGTTCGAGTTCGGTATCAACCCGTTCCCGGCGTTCCAGCAATTGTTCATTCTTTTCAGACAACTCCTGACGGGTTTCGTCGGAAGCGTTCTCCATTTTGCGGCCAACTTTCTGAAGCTCCTCACTGATGTCCTCACGGAGTTCGCGCAAATCTTCCGCGATTTCAGCGCGATCTTCGGCGAAGTCGTCATTTACTTCAGAGACGTTGTTATTTCTTGAAGTGTCTGTTGAACAATTTGTCAAAGAGAGAAGAGCATAGGTCAGCACCACGCTTACAGCAATTCTGAGTATCGTTTTCATAATCTGTTTATTAGTTCGACTATACCCATTTTAAAATTTGTTGCCTGATGCTTACCGGTCAGGTATTCGACGTTCGATTAAGCCGGTCGAGCATTTCCTCGGTTTCCTGCGTGCTAAAATCCTCACCTCTTACCCTGCCCTGCTTAACATTTTCAAGGTACTGCCTGACAGCGTCAACCGCCTGACGTGAATACTTTTTCGACCGATGGACTATGTTCGTCCGGAGCTGCACACCTGATGATGGCGCAAGCAGCATTCCTGTTACCACACCAATCCCCGCTCCTAATAATAGTCCGCTCACAAATTTCCCTGATCCGCTCATAGCAAAAGTTTTAAGGGTTCAATAATCAAATTCACGCGCAGTTGATCCAAACTGATGCCACCACAGCTGATTAGTCGATAATTGTCAACGAGAGGAAACAACCGATGGTGTTTGCGAGGTCTACAGATTGTTGAGGAAAGTGCCCATGAGCAGGCGGCGTAAACCGGAGAGACGATGTAGATTTTCGGTTGAAAGCAATTTTCGTCTAGCGGTAGCGTTGGCACGTGCGTTTCCAGTCATGTAATCATATTATGTTAAACCAAAGTATTTTTATATGAAAACGAAAGGAGAATTTAGAAGACGATGGATGCTCGTTAGCGCAGGTGTGATGGGGTTATTATTCTCATTGAATACACAGGCACAGGACCTTGATCAGGATTCAGTAACATATCGGTCAGAGACCACGACCACCACCACGCAAACAGTGGACGTTGATACTGACAACGATGTGGATGATGTTGACAGAGATAGAAACAGCGACAGAACGTACGACGGACCACGCGCTGGTATAAAGGGCGGTCTTAACCTCAGCAATCTGATTTCCGACAACGTGACTGACAATAAGGTTCGCGAAGGATTTCATATCGGTGTGTATGGACAACTTTTCTCAAGCCCTGCTTTTACCATTCAGCCTGAGGTAAACTTTTCCACAAAAGGAAATGAAAGTCACTTCAACGAGGGTATTATTGATCAGAAAGTGCAATGGAACCTAAGCTACATTGATATTCCGATCCTCGCGGTATTCAAACTCGGCAGAGCTGCTGAAATTCATGTAGGACCGTACTGGTCGTACCTCGTAGGTGCGAACATTGATTTCGATGGAGACCTCAGTAACGATTTCAGGGACGTTGATCGCGATAACTTTGAAAAGTGGGACTATGGTCTGGCCGGAGGTATTGGTTTTAACCTCGGAAAAGCTGCACAGCTTGGAGCGCGTTATAATTACGGAATGAAAGAGATCGCCAAAAGTGCCGGCTCACGCGCCATACTTGGCGACGCAAAGAATTCGGTACTGCAAGTGTACCTTGCTTTCAACTTCGCAGCACGGGCTGACGACTAAAAAAACATTTACAAGAAATGAAAAGAGGCGCTCTAAAGGCGCCTCTCGTTTTTATCCATCCTCAATCGTATCCCTTTAGTATCCTTTCAGTTCTGTATTCTTTCGCCGGGAGACCCCCGCTCTTGTGCAGGGATGCTCCTTCATTGACTAACGATACGCTTCCAGGAGCGCTTTCTTTCTCGCTTAGGCTTTACCACATCGTCTGCATCGATCGATGGGAAGAATGCCCGCGCAAGGAAGTATGCGATTGTCAGAAACAGGCCATAAGCCAGAACAAAAGTTAGTATCACCGGAAGTAAGTCCATAACACAGAGATTTGATGGCATTCCTGAAAGAAAATGTGATGCCATTTGTGGACGTAAGTCAGAAAATGACCCGGGACAGCCCGGAAATCGGCTTTTTCCTTTAGTCCATTAAACCTGCACTACCCTAAACCAGCCCAAATTGAGACACATAAGTTTCAAATTGCGATTAACAGGGATTTTGTGAGCTGCAAGCCGGTTTGTCTTACGCTTCAGATATTGACGTTTCCACACAACAAGGACACACCGACGACACAATTGCGATTACCAGGACAAGGCTTGGCTTCAGGCGCTGATTCTCATTTGCGATAAACGAGGACATTCGATTGAAATGCCATGAAAAGGCTACTTTCCCCCTGCAGAGGAGGGTCACCAACTCGAAAATTAGTATATTTGTTTACATCCCCAATGCGGGAAAATGCTTAACCAATCTTATTTCAGTCATGAACATTTTCGTTGCTAAACTAAACTTCAAGACTAAGACAGAAGATCTTGAAGCCGCCTTCGCTCAGTTCGGGACGGTTAGTTCCTGCAAAATCGTTAGGGACAAAGAGACCGGACGTTCAAAGGGTTATGGATTTGTGGAGATGCCAAATGATGAAGAAGCCCAACGGGCAATTGATGCGCTAAATGAAAAAGAACTTGACGGCAGGGTCGTTGCCGTAAAGCCTGCCAACCCAAGACCAGGCTCGGATCAATAATAAGCAAGAAGTTCATATAAAAGTCCTTCCTTATTTGAAGGACTTTTTTTGTTTTGTACTGACAACACAATCTCAACAAACAACCTGTTTTGACGAACCGTTCTGTACTCAAGAATGTGGCCTTTGTTTCGGGGCCGCTGCTCTTTCTTTTAGTTCTTCTGCTTGTTCCTGGTGATTTTCTCGGACCCGGCTCCAACAAAACCCTTGCGGTGGCAGCCTGGATGATCGTGTGGTGGATTTCGGAAGCAGTACCCATTCCGATAACAGCTCTCCTGCCCCTTGTGCTGTTTCCCTTTCTCGGCGTTCTCACCATGAATGAAGCGGCTGCGCCCTATGCTAACCCGGTGATCTTCCTTTTTCTCGGTGGATTTCTCCTGGCAATGGCACTCGAGAAACATCGCATGCACGAACGCATTGCACTGAATCTTATTCGCCTGACGGGGACATCAGGCAACGGAATCATACTTGGTTTCACTATTGCCACGGCTGCACTTAGTATGTGGATCAGCAACACGGCTACCGCAATCATGATGTTGCCCATAGCCAACTCCGTTGTAAACCTCATCCGCTCAAAACCCGGGCAGGCTATTCATGAATTCGATCGCGGTGAAAGGAATTTCGCCCTGGGGCTAATGCTTTCAATCGGCTATGCTGCTACATTGGGCGGCATCGCTACGCTTATAGGAACTCCCCCTAACGCAGTCTTCAAAGGGCTTTATGAGCAATATTACCATGAAACGGTAAGCTTCGGCCCCTGGATGATTGTCGGCGTTCCAACCTCGTTTATCCTACTCACGTCTACCTATCTCATCGTAACACGTGTGTTGTTTCCCAGTGGTATCAAACAGGTGGAGGGAACTGACTTATTACTTCAGGAAAAACTTCGTAACCTCGGTCCCGTTTCTACCACCGAAAAGCGCGTGTTTTCCGTGTTCGCGCTTACCTCCTTCCTGTGGATTTTTCAGGACCTTATCAACGAGCTGGCGGGCTCAAACATCTTCAACGATTCAAACATCGCAATGGCCGGTGGTATGCTGATGTTCATGGTGCCTGCAGGGAACGGTAAGCAGACATTTCTCCTCGACTGGCCTGCAACCCGAGATTTGCAATGGGGAATATTAATTCTGTTTGGCGGCGGTCTATGCCTCGCTAAAGGTTTGCAGGCAACCGGCATCATTCAAAACCTCGGAACCTGGATCGCAGACCGCAGCACATTTGACGTGGGTATGCTGCTATTGGTGATCGTCACAACCGTGATCCTTACGGAGTTTATGAGCAACGTAGCACTCGTACAGATTTTTGTACCCGTCATTTTTGGTATAGCCGACGGCCTTGGTGTGAATGCGCTTCTGCTTGCTATCCCTGTTACGATCGGCTCCAGCATCGCATTTATGTTTCCCATTAGTACTCCACCAAACGCCATCGTCTTTTCCAGCGGATACATCCGAATGAAAGATATGGTTCGCGCGGGAATTCTTTTGAACATTATATCGGTCGGATTAATACTTCTTATCAGCCTCACGCTCGTGGAATGGGTTTTCGGATGACGTTATTATCGCCCCTGGAACTACTTTTTTAGCGCAGAATGGGTATTTAAAGAAATTTTTAAACGTTTAACGGCGTTTAAAATCCCATAAGCGTTAATGTAAAAAGATTGACCTAAATTAAGGTTAATCAGAATGTTGTTGCGATGCGGACGATTACCGGTAAATTTTCTCTCCGTTCAGTACAGGGAAAAATCCTTGCCGGATTTGCGTTGGCGTTCTGTGCCATTTTCCTTGCCTTCTCCATTTCGAAACTGGCATTCACCGATATGCTTGGCAAGGTAGATGAATTATCTGAGCCAAGCGGAAAGCTTAAGCTTCTTAACCGGGTTTTCCAGGAAGTTACTACGCTTGATCAGATGCAACGCGCACAAGCTATCGAGAACCCGAGGACACCACACAGCTCATTCCTTAACCAGTCACAACGTACCATCTACTTGATTGATTCAATGAGCGTCCTCGGCTGGGATTCCGCCCAAATCGAGCGCATCCTGTCCATGAAGAAAGTGCTGCAACGCAGGGATAGCGTTTTCTTTTCCTATCTGAAACTGAAATCGAACCTGGTTGATAATCGCGCTCTTACCCGGAGGATAGATACGTTGTCATCCATTCTCGAGAAAAAGAAAATCAAGATCGATTCCAATATTGTTACTACCGAGAAAAGAACAACGACCACCTATGTCCGCGACACCATCACACCTGTAAAGGATGATCGCAGCTTCTTCGGAAAAATTTTTGGCAAGAAAAAGAAGGAGGACGAAGAACCAGAACCGCTACAGCTTCAGGTCGAAGAGGAATTTCGTGTTATCGTTGACACGCTCATGATCGCCAATCAGAACAAGGCCCTTGAAGAGGTTGAGCAAATCATGCACGCGCTTGAATCCGATCAACGCACACAAAGTCGTCAGCTATTACAAAGAGAGTTGCAGCTGATAAACACAAATAGCCTTTTGATCAATCAACTGCTTGGAATACTTCGACAGGTGGAAAAAGAAGAATTCGAAAGTATGCAAAATCGCAGCGAAGAAGCCGGTGTCGTCGTGAGCGAGAGTATACGACGGATAAGTTATCTGT
>JAEZDW010000033.1 GCA_023417955.1 Bacteroidota bacterium | reverse complement strand
GTTCCCTTTACGCGCAAGGGTATGCTTCGTATAGTCTTTACGTTGGTTGTGACGTCATCACCGCGAACGCCGTCTCCGCGTGTTACACCACGGGCAAGAATTCCGTTTTCATACGTGAGGCTGATGGATACGCCGTCAAATTTCAGTTCACAAAAGTATTCGTAAGGCTCACCGTCGAGTCCGCGCGAAACGCGACCGTCAAAATCCCTGAGTTCTTCCTCGCTATATGTGTTCCCCAACGAAAGCATCGGGTAACGATGATATACCGTCGGGAATTCCTTCGTAATTGTTCCACCGACGCGTTGGGTGGGGGAGTCAGGTGCACGTAATTCAGGGAACTGGTTTTCGAGTGCTTCCAGTTCCTTCAGCAGGTGATCAAATTCTTCATCGCTGATTTCCGAACGATCCTGCTGATAATAAAGGTCGTTGTGGTAATTGATCTTCTCGGTAAGTTCCCGAACTTTTGATCTCGCAGCTGTTATATCCATAGCGTTCGTTACCGAAAAAATCGTTTTACTGACCGACAGCTTCGTAGGCTTTCAGATCTTTCAAATCCACAAGGTTGTTCTTACGGTCGATGTCTGCCATGCGCATTGAAGGATCAATTTCGATAGATTCGATTGCGGCTGCATCGTAGCTTACGTCAAGGGTATACGTCGGGTTTACCCACGGCCATGGAACGAGGTCGGTGCGTTGAATTGTTTTGTCTTCAATTTCCTTACCTCCAAGCATTTCGCCGAGGGGAATGTAGTAAAGATGTTTGGTGCCGTCCTTGAGGGTAACCACAAGATCAATCGGCATCGGGAAATCGCCGTGACGCTCAATGGTGATTAAGGTTTTGTCTCCACGACTAATCACATTTTTGACACCATAGTCGTTCTTCTTGGTTGTGTTCACCCAATAGTTCATGTACCACTTCAATTGGAGACCGGAAACTTTTTCCATTACACGGATAAAATCATTCGGCTCCGGGTGACGGAATTTCCATGTATTATAATAGCGTCGCATGCCTTTGTAAAAGGATTCTTCGCCCATAACATACTTCAATTGATGCAGAAATACCGTTCCCATGGCATAGGCAGCAGTGCTGTAGGCGCGATTGGTGTTGTAGTGATCGCTGTGCTGACTGATAGGTTCCTGGAGGCCGCTCTTCACCAGGTTGAAGTAACCCATGTAACTACCGGTATGGGTTGGCTTTTCGCCCGTAACAGACGACTCGAATTCCTGCGAAGCGAAATCGGTAAAGCCTTCGTCAATCCAGGGATACAAAGCCTCATTCGATGCGAGAACGCCCTGGAACCAGCTGTGTGCCGCTTCGTGCGCAGTCACTCCGATCAGGCCGTTAAGGCTGCCACCTCCAAGGATCAGCGTACACATAGGGTATTCCATTCCTCCGTCGCCACCCTGAATGATCGAGTATGTATCATAGGGATATTTGCCGAAAGTCTTGTTCATGAATTCAAAGAACCTGACGGCATAGGGTTCCATCTGTTTCCAGTTAGCCTGGACATTTGCCTGGTAGAAGAAATGTAGTTCAGGTCCGCCAGGAACCTGCATGATATCGTGAACGTAGTCGGGATCGGCTGCCCAGGCAAAATCAATTACGTCTTTAGCCTTGAAGTGCCAGGTAAGATCACCGTTTGGACGGGAAACTTTGGTGCCCTGTTTTTCATAACCATATCCGACCTTCTCGGCGTTCTGAAGTTTTCCTGTTCCGGCAACGATGTACGTTGGGTCAAGAGTGATCTTCACGTCGTAGTCACCCCAGACACTGTGAAACTCGCGTGCAACATATTGATACGCATGCCATCCCTGATGATCGTACTCTGCTATCTTCGGGAACCACTGCGTCATTGAGTAAGCGATCCCTTCCGAATTATCGCGACCGGAACGCCGGATTTGAACCGGTACCTGTCCGTTGAATTTCATATCGAAAACGGTCTTTGTATTCGGGAGGATAGGCTTCGCCAGTGTGACTTCGAGAACGGTTCCTTCAACGTGGAATGAAACCTCTTTGCCATCTTGTTTCAGCTGGTCAATTTTCTGATATCCAATTTCGTCCGGCTGGAGTTTGGATATCCTGTCGCGTACGCGTCGGTCCGGATCGGCGATCGTTCTCGAACGCACGTCCATCATACTTCCCGGCTGAAAGGCATTGAAGTAAAGGTGGTAGTACACCTTCCGCAAAGTATCTTTTGAGTTGTTGAAATAGGTGAGTTTCTGATTTCCCGTTAGTTTATGAGTTTTTACATCAAGATGAACATCCATAATGTATTCGACGCGTTGCTGCCACCGGTAGTCTTGTGCGGTGAGCGGCGTGAACAACATCGCAAGGAAGAGTATTGTGAGGAGTCGGAACATTGAAATAATAGATTTGTATCGTTTGCAAAATATGAAAGATGGCAAAAGGCGCAAACTGAATTTTTACAGGCGCGCCCGATTGGGGTATGGAAACGTGTTCTTACAACGTCCCCAGAGAATCTACCAGCAGTTCAAATTGTTCTTTCGAATGTGTAGGAAAGTTAGCGAAACGAAGCTGGCTTTTACGCAAGGATCCGTAGCCGTCTCCCGGAAATAGCAATTTCTCCTGCAAAGCACCGGCAATCCGGGCTGTGTGGTCACCGCAGTCCGCGACGATAACGGTTTTGGACTGCCATTCTTTTTCCCGGACGAAAGGCTGGATTTGACCATGTTGTTCGAGCGCCTGATAAAGGATTGCGGCTTTGTATTCGGTTTCCTTTCTCAGTATCGTGACGCCTCTTCGCAGAAAGTCCTGGACTATGCATCCCAGCAGGTAAATACCCAGCACGTTTGGTGTTTCGGGCGTCTGATTCTTTAGAGCATGCGTGTATAACGAAGGCAGCGTGTGATAAGATCCTATGGACACACCTTTGGAGAGCAGGGCGTCAGCTTTCGCAAGACACCGTTCGTTTACGATCCATACACCGAGACCCGCAGGCAGACCAAAGGCTTTTTGAACGGAAAAGAATACCGTATCGAATTCCGTATAATCAAAGTCAGGGTAGGGTAACGACGACACTGCATCCACTGCGATTAAGGCATCCGGGTGCTGACGACGGAGTGCATAAATTACCTCGGGTGATGTCGTTACACCTGTGCTGGTTTCATTATGGGTTACAGCGATGAGTTCGACGTTGGAAGGGACGACTATTCCGTCGCGAAATCCTTCGCCGGCCGAAACTTCAATAGCGCTTGCATTGCGGTTGAGTTGTTTTGAGACTTCAAAGAACCGCTTCGAGAAAGAGCCGTTGACAAGGTGAAACGATGACGTCTCGACAAGGTTCTGAATGATTCGCTCCCAGATTTCTGTCGCTGAACCGGTGAAGAAGATATGGTATCCGGGAGGAATCCCAAGTAACTCCTTCAAACCATCTGTGCAACCCGAAAAGATTTGTTCGAACTTTTTCGAGCGATGCGACATTGAGGGTATGCCTTCGCGAAAGGCCTGACGCATGTGGTCTTCAACAGTAAAGTATAACTGCGAAGGGCCGGGGGTGAAGTTAACTGCGCGGTGGTTCATAAGTCGCCTGCAAAAGTAAAATACTTCTGCAAATTCCTGAACCATTTAGTAACACGGGCCGTTGAAAAAACTGAACCCTGACAAGACACGCGGGCAGTATCTGGAAAAAATAGTTCAGATGCAAGAGATGAAGAGAAAGGCGTTTTGTCTAAGTTCGCAGTATCCCGCTGGGTTTGGGACACGTTTGCTGAACCTAACAATTATAAACAATACCGAGTGAAGCTTCTGAACAAAATCAGGCCTCATCCTCGATATTTATCGGGACCTCGGCCAAAAACCAGGTTAACAGAGGAAGGTTGCGGTCAGCGGCAGCTCAAAACTTGTCTTTATGGGGTTCAGAAACACCTCACCAAATCCAGTGGGTTTTTCTTTCATTGTCAGCCGGCGT
>JAEZDW010000003.1 GCA_023417955.1 Bacteroidota bacterium | reverse complement strand
CTGCCACGTTGTGTTTACATTCCGGTCTGGTACATCTTTTTAGCTTTTTTCATGCAAAAACCTCACGCCATGAAAAACAGAGAACACGAAAAACTAAGGTCTGACCGGCCTTCGGGACGGCAGGCACCGGATAACGAGAAGAAGCAGAATTCCGCTGTTGACGTCGAATCACTCCATCAGGGGCAGGGGCCTGATTTTCCAACTCAGGAAAGGAACCTTCAGGAAAAGAATCCGGCCATCGGAGCTCAACGTACCGACAATCCGTCAAAGAGAATGGTTAGTCCGAAAACTCCGCCGGAAACGATCAGGGAGAGTAAAGAAGATGAATAAGGATGACGGCTAAAGGCCCGTGCCTTCAGGCCTCAGGTTGCGCCAGCCACGAAGTTGTGATGTCATTGAGGACTTTCACTTTATGATTGAAATCACCTTTGATGCGCTGGCGTATCTTCTGCATATTTTCCAGCAGGTCGTTAGTGTCTTCCGGTAATGCTTCTTCGAGGTATTCGCGAAAGCGTTTCGAAATGGTAGGCGATTTGCCGTTAGTCGATATTCCGATTTTAAGGTTCCCTTTCGTTACAACTGAACCCAGATAGAAGTCACACAGGTCTGGCGTGTCGGCTACATTTATCAGCAATCTTCGTGAACGTGCAAAGTTTCGAATTGTCTCGTGCAGTTGACGGTTGTCAGTCGCAAGAACAACCAGGTCTTTATCCCAGAGATCCCACAATTTGAAATTGCGTTCGTGGAGTGTAACGTTCGGATGCTTTCGCGCAAGGTCATTTATTGGCTCCTGAATCGTGCGAGCGACCAGCGTGATATTCGCGGCCGGACTATTATTCAGCATCGCTGTAAGCTTCTCCAGGCCAACGTGGCCACCGCCTACGATAAGTGTATGCAGCGACTCAAGTTTCAGAAACACCGGAAAAAGGTTGTTGCGCTCAGACATAGTTTTCAGTATTAAAAATCACTCGTAGTTTCGCGAGGACTCAACAATCTCGCGCAGTTCATTTGCAAATCGTACAACTTCCCCGACGACGATGATTCCGGGTGAAGCGATGTCTTCTACCTTCATTTTACCCGCAATAGTATCGACGGTACCGAGAACACTTTTTTGATTTGGCATCGTGCCGTTTTGGATCACGGCTACGGGCGTACTGCCCCTGCCTTCGCTTGCGAGGAGTGTCATGATCTCATTGATTCGCGCAATGCCCATCAAAATGACAAGCGTCGCCGACGATTTCGCAGCAAGTGAAATATCCTGGGACAACTTACCAGTCTTTGTGGTCCCGGTGATTACCCAGAATCCTTCACTTACACCTCGCGCCGTGACGGGAACACCAATAGCAGCAGGAACTGCTAATGCACTGGATATCCCCGGAACGACGGCAACGTCAAGTCCATGCGCACGGGCAAATTCCGATTCTTCAATACCTCTGCCGAACACAAATGGATCGCCGCCTTTCAATCGTACGACATGACCAAACCGATAAGCGTATTCGACAATAAGTTCGTTTATCTCATCCTGACTTAGCACATGATTACCTGCGCGCTTGCCAACGGACAGTGCTGGTGTGTCGGCAGGAATAAGGTCGAGCACACCCTGGCCCACAAGTGCATCAAACAAGACGACATCGGCTGTTTTGAGTACGTTGACTGCCTTCACGGTGAGCAACTCCGGATCACCAGGTCCTGCGCCCACAAGCGTAAGACGTGGTCGTTTTTCAAGTATGGATATGGTCGGGATCATTTCACTTCTTCCTTCACCGATCTGAATGCATAGGCGTCAGCCAGGAATTGCTTTGCACTCTCCAGGTATTCAATGGCAAACTCTTCACCGGGCTCGTTTTTGTTAATCCGGAGTACTGCTTCCTTAAAATCGTGCATTTTAATTAGACCAGAGTCAACAAACGTTTTTTGGAAATCGAGAATGGTTTGTATCTGCGTACTTGGTTTGATGTCAACAGTAAGCAACAAGGCTTTGGCCGTATTGATCATAGAGCTGTAGCTGTGATAAATTGAATCGGCGTATTGTTTTGCGCGTATCGCTTCCGCAGCCCATTCGATCTTTTCTTCGGAATCAGTTAACAAGGTTGACACAAGGTCTATTATTACGCCGGCACATTCCCCTACCGCGGTGTGAAGGATGAAATTATTTTCCTGTCCCCAATCGACGTAATCCTGCGGCACAACTGTTGTAAGGTCGCCCAGAGGTTTAAGCAACGTGTAAAAATAGTTGCGCCCCATTCGCCGGTAGTACACGTGGAAGTATTCGCCTTCTGTTGCGTTCGCGTCATAGTCATTCAATAGTAGCCTAAGCGCATCTGGTCCGCGCTTACTGGGTATCTTGATGATTTTGTCAGAAATAATGCCTTCACCGTTGCCAACGCGACCACCGCCAAGCAATACAACCAGAGCAGGCAGTACCTTACCCTGTTTGTCCTTTATCGTACTTCCGTGTAATCCGATGGAAGCAAGCCCATGTTGCCCGCAGGAGTTGGGGCACCCACTGATTTTTATTTTGATATCGTTGTTGTAAATGAGATCCGGGAACTCTTCACGGATCACTTTCTCCAGAGCAACGGAAACGAATGTACTATCCGAAATTGCGAGGTTACATGATTCGGTTCCCGGGCACGCAGTTACGTCAGCTACACTATCGAAGCCAGGTTCTGCCAGTCCAAGCTGATCCAGCGCATTGAAAAGATGAGGCAGTGCTGCTTCGCGGACGAAACGAATAAGATATCCCTGATTAATCGTCACACGCATTTCATCAGACGCATACTTGTCTACCACATCCGCGAACTTGCGCGCCAGAGCTGACGACATATTGCCGAGAGTGAGCTTAACATACGCGCCAAAGAATCCTTCCTGTTTTTGAGCGATGACGTTGGTCTTCTTCCATTGCTCAAACTTCGCCTGATTAGTTAATGTAGCCTCACCCCAATCCTGCTGATCAGGATATTTTGAAGGAGGAACCACGTTCAAATCTATTGGATAGGTCTTGTGTTTGATAGCCTTTCTCTCTTCTTCAACAAGCTCCATAATTTTCTCAAGTCCGAGGTCGTCGAGAAGAAATTTGAACCTTGCTTTCATACGGCGGTTTCTTTCTCCATAGCGATCGAAGACACGCAACACTGCTTCAGTAAAAGGAATTACCTGATCTTCCGGAAGGAATTCAAAAGCAACAAGAGCCAAATATGGGTTTGCTCCCAGTCCGCCACCAATCATCACTTTGAAACCGCGCTGGCCGTCTTTGATTCGTGGGATGTATCCCAAATCGTGGATGAAGGAAAAGGCTGAATCATCATCGTTGGACGAGAATGATATTTTAAACTTGCGACCCATTTCCTGGCAGATCGGATTTCGCAACAGATAGCGAAACGTTTCGTAAGCATAGGGAGTAACATCAAACAACTCTTTGGGATCGATCCCTGCGGTGTCTGATGCCGTAACATTCCTCACAGTGTTACCACAGGCTTCGCGTATGGTGATATTATCGTGTTCAAGTTTTGTCCAGAGTTCCGGTGTACGATCGAGGCTTACAAAGTGAATTTGAATATCCTGGCGTGTAGTCGCGTGGAGATTGCTGCTGGCGTACTCGTCAGAAATATCAGCGATCCTTCTGATTTGAGTCGTATTCACTCTTCCAAGCGGAAGCTTTATCCTCACCATTTGAACGCCGGGCTGACGCTGTCCGTAGATTCCCCGGACAAGCCTCAGGCTTCTAAACTTGTCATCATCAATTTTGCCCTCACGGTAAAGTCTGATCTTTTTTTCAAGATCAATAATATCGCGGGCAACCACCGGGTTGTTCAAATCCTCCAATTCTGATCGAAAACTTTCCATAGCTAAGGGCTGTTAGTTCGCATTTGGTATAAAATGAAAGAGCCTTTCCCACTGTGCAGGAAAGGCTCGTTATTTCTTGTAAGTTCTTTACTTATCTAACGTCCATACATTCCTGCATGCGCGGCATCAGTTTACAGCAACACTTCTTGTCTGCCATAGTTAATGAGCTCATACAGGATGATAAGATATTCAGCATACTATCT
>JAEZDW010000499.1 GCA_023417955.1 Bacteroidota bacterium | reverse complement strand
GTTGGAAGGGTGACGTTTCCAAGTCAGGTGGCATCGCCACGAACATTGGTATCCACTTCTTCGATATGTTGATCTGGATTTTTGGCTCGGTTAAAAATCTTGAAGTCCGCCGATCAGATCAGAACGCGGCGGCCGGTCTGATGGAACTTGAACGAGCCAGGGTAAATTGGGAGCTGAGCATCGATTATAACGATTTGCCAGCGGCTGCAAAAAGCGCTGGAAAGCGCACCTACCGGTCTATCACACTTGACGGTGAGGAAATTGAATTTAGCGACGGGTTTACCGAACTCCATACCAGGAGCTATCAGGGCATTCTGAACAACGAAGGTTTTGGGTTACTTGACACGAAGCCAGCTGTTGAGCTGGCTTATGCGATTAGGAATGCGAAGGTGAGGTGAGCAAAGGCTCAGATCATTAAATTTCACGTCCTGCCGTAGGTTGCTCGCTGTTAACGAACTCATAAAATTGTTTGAGAAACAGCAACATCGAGAGCAGAACCACGCCGATCATGAATCCGAGGATGATCAATATCGGAAGGGACGGCTTACCCTCGAACGAAAGGGAATCGAACTTTTTCACCAAGTGAACCGATTCGATTTCTTTTTTCCGGATTTCGAGGCTCATTTTTTCGCGAAACAGGTCGATCGTCTGTGAGTACAACTGCGAAGGGTTTAGGAAAGTTGCCTGTGCCTGGCCGGAAACGTGGGATTTGACTTTCTCCATTGCATTTATTTCTGTTTCAATCCGTTTTATTACCTCGTCGTAATACAGCCTACGCTCTTCGCGGTGACGAACAACTGGCGGAGCGGCATTTATAAGGTCAGTCACAGCCTTTTCAAGAATTAAAAACGTCTCCTTACTAATCACTCGCGCAGTAACTTTAAAATAGATGCTTTGTTCGTTAAGGGGACTGGTTTGAGAATGCTCCGGGACGACCATAAACGTTAACTTTCGAATCTTCTTTTGCTGGTCGGGAGTTAATCCAGGAAGAGGTCTTACCTTTTTTAGCTGATCAAAAAGGAACTCTGCCTCCTGGGCGGACATAAGTGAGGTCTCGATCATTATGCTCGATTCCCAAACATCGGAAGCCGAGGCATGATAAACTATCCCGCCGATTATACCAGCCAGGGGCACCAAGATCGAAAGGAGAAGGTTTCTTCGTAGAATGCGAAACCAATTCGCAAGGAGCTCCATCAGATTAATTTCGTCGGATTCGGATCTTGCCATAAAATGCAAGTTTAGAGATTTTGTATTGTAATTGTCAGCAGAAACTTAAATTATTTAGTTTTGCAGGTCCGAAGCATTTGGAGGTAGGGCGGTCCGGACTTCGAGGGCACAATTAGGAATAGGCTCCAGGCAGAATTGATGGGCATCGTACGTACAATAACTACGGCATCCCAAAAACATGTCGATGCCTTACGTTTGATTAGACCGCAGGATAAAATTGAGTCTTCGGCGGCTGGACGGCCAAAACAATGATACTTAAATACCTTTGCTCCCTTTTAAGGATGAAGGCATTTTTTGGGCTTGTACATTTTTACGACATTTTTAGAATTTTCATAAATAGAATTTAATGTTAAACGGCAAAAGTGTATTAATTACCGGCGGCACAGGTTCTTTCGGTAAAATGTTTACAAAACTCATCCTCGAACGATATCCTTCCGTGAGACGACTGGTCATTCTTTCACGAGATGAACAGAAGCATTATCAAATGGGAATGGAGTTTCCGGAAGATAAACATCCTGCAATACGATATTTTATTGGAGATGTGAGGGAGGAAAGCCGCTTGATAAGCGCTTTCGAGGGGATAGACATTGTAATTCATGCGGCTGCAATGAAGCATGTTCCGCTTGCCGAATACAATCCGATGGAGTGTGTCAAGACCAATATATTAGGCGCTGAAAACGTCATCAACGCGGCATTGAAAACCGGCGTGAAGAACGTCGTCGCGTTGAGTACAGATAAGGCCGCAGCTCCAATAAATCTGTATGGGGCGACCAAACTTGCTTCCGACAAGCTCTTTATTGCTGCCAACAATATCAAAGGGAAACGAGATATTAAGTTTTCAGTTGTCCGGTACGGTAACGTCATGGGTTCGAATGGCTCGGTCATGCCATTGTTCCTGAAAAAGCGACATGAAGGAAGAATCCCGATAACCGATAAAAGAATGACCAGATTCAATATCTCGTTAGAGGAAGGTTGCCAGTTAGTTTTCAATGCTATCGAAAACGCCTGGGGAGGGGAGATCTTCGTTCCAAAAATACCTTCATACAAAATTACAGATGTCGCGACAGCCATCGCCCCAAATTGCGAGCAGGTTGAAGTAGGCATAAGGCCTGGTGAGAAATTGCATGAGGAAATGATTACAACGTCCGATTCCTTTAATACGCTCGACCTCGGCCCTCATTACGTGATATTGCCCCAGCAACCTGCATTTAACGTACAGGACTATTTCGACCGGTTCAATGCCAGCCGAGTACCCAGTGGCTTTTGTTATGACTCGGGAAGTAACACGGAATGGGAAACCGTTGAAAGTTTACGAGCCTTGATTAAGCGTCATATTGATCCGAATTTTAACGTGTAAATGAATGAAGCTGGGAATTGGGACGGTTCAATTCGGACTCCATTATGGGATCAATAATAAGACCGGGAAGCCAGATGGTCGGGAGGTTCGGGAGATTATTGATCTTGCCGCACGAAACGGCCTGAATCTACTCGACACTGCGGCCGACTACGGCGATAGCGAAAACATTATTGGTGATATCGTTGGCGATGCTACTGATTTTGCCATAGTCACAAAAGTGTCAAGGCAATCGACCCCTGCCAAAAGCTTGCATGAATCTTTGAAGCGGTTAAAACGAAAGAAAGTTTATGGACTCTTGATCCATGATTTTGACCAGTTTTTTTCGAACGGTCGAATTGCTTCTGAGCTTCAAACCGTGAGGGATGACGGCTTGGTTGAAAAAATTGGATTTTCGTTATACCTGCCCGATCAACTTGAGATGTTGCTCGACAAAGACGTGGATTTCGAACTGATCCAGGTGCCATATAGCATTCTTGACCAACGCTTCGAGCGGTATTTCAGTTTGCTTAAAGCGCGGGGCATTGAAATTCACGTGCGGAGCGTATACGTTCAGGGTTTGGTTTTTATGAAAACAGCTTCGATGAAAAGTTTCTTCGAACCAGTGAAAGCAAAGATCGATAGACTTCATTTCCTGTCAAATGATTCCAGAAAATCTGTCCAGTCTTTATGCCTGAACTTCGCAATCATTAATGAGCAAATCGACAAAGTGTTGGTTGGAGTTGAGAGTGTCGCGATGTTGGAGGACAATATAAAGTGTCTTGATATGAATCTGTCGGTCGACCAGTTGAGCGAGCTAAGGTCGTTGAAAGAAACAGATGAAAGAATGATCCTCCCCTATATGTGGGAATAAGAATAATAGCTAATCCCTTTCCAGATGAAAATAATCCCCTACGGGCGCCAACATATAACAGAAGAAGATGTCGAAGCTGTGATTTCCGCATTGATGTCAGACTTTCTAACCCAAGGTCCGAAAGTTCTTGAATTCGAAAAGGAATTTGCATCGTACGTCGGCGCAAGTTATGCGGTTGCAGTTTCAAATGGTACCGCTGCTCTACACTTGAGTGCCATTGCGCTCGGCGTCAACGCCGAGTCAAAAGTAATAACGACTCCGATAACTTTTGCCGCGTCTGCAAACTGCATTCACTTCTGCGGCGGCACTGTTGAGTTCGCGGATATTGATCCTGACACAGCTTTGATTGACTTAAAAAAAGTCCGAACCATGTTAGAGTCAGCACCGGCCGGGACTTACCAGGGAATAATACCTGTCGATTTCGCGGGTTACCCAGTCAATCTTGAAGAATGTCGAAAACTCGCTGATGAATACAATCTATGGATTCTGGAGGATGCCTGTCATGCACCGGGGGGTGGATTTATTGATAGTAAAGGTGAACTGCAATTGTGCGGCAACGGTAGATACGCAGAGCTGACAGTGTTTTCTTTCCACCCGGTGAAACATATTGCCTGCGGAGAAGGTGGAATGGTAACAACCAACGATAAAGAACTTTACGAAAGATTGTTGTTGCTGCGGACGCACGGAATAACGCGAGATGGTAAGCAACTTCACCAGAACCATGGTGGCTGGTATTACGAAATGATTGAGCTAGGGTATAATTATCGGCTGCCGGATCTCAATTGCGCACTTGGAATCTCTCAACTTCGACGTGCAGACAAAGGCATTGGACAACGCCAGGCGATAGCGAAGAGGTACGACGATGCATTTGAAGGAAAAGTTAAAGCGATCACACCTGGTAGCGGAGTTAATCATGCTTATCACCTGTACATCGTGGAGGTGGATAACCGGAAGCAGTTATATGATGCATTACGACAAAAAGGTATATACGCTCAGGTTCACTATATGCCGGTACACACCATGCCATATTACCAGAGCCTTGGTCATAAGAAGGGATCAATGCCCCTTGCAGAAGCGTATTATGAGAAATGTCTGAGCCTTCCGATGTATCCGACGTTAACGGAAGGAGAACAGAATTTTGTTGTTGAATGTGTATTGAAAAACCTGAAATAAGTTATGGAGACTCAAAAAGATGCATTCCTGAGATATGAAGCAGACAACTGGTTCAAAAGAAACAAAGAAGCTTTGCATAGCAATGTTGATGATGACATGGTGATCAAAGTCCTTAATGAGTATTCGGCAGAACCTAACAGGGTTTTGGAAATTGGGTGCAGCGCAGGCCATCGCCTTCAGAAGATCGCGTCAAATTTCAGAAATGTCCAGGCTACAGGCATTGAACCATCCGATGAAGCGATCCTTTATGGAAAAAAGAATTTCCCATCAATAAATTTTATCAAAGGAACGGCAGACGATTTGTCCTTTCTTTCTTCGGCTTCCTTTGATCTTGTTGTTATCGGGTTCGTTTTATATGTCGTTGATAGAGAAATGCTTTTTAAAGTGATTGCTGAAACTGATCGGGTTTTAGAGGATGGGGGTATCTTAATGATAGTAGATTTTTTTTCTGAGAAACCATTAAGGAATTCGTATCAACACATTAATGAATTCAACGCATATTCTTATAAGCAGAATTATGAAGAAATTTTTACCGCTTCTAAACTTTATCATCTCCTTGACAAAAGGAGTATAAGTCATACTAATGCTGCCAAATATGATATAACCTCCAATTATCATGACAAGTACACATTGGTTACTCTAAGAAAGGATTTATTGGCGGCCTACAAATAAGCATTATGAGAATAGTTGCCATAACTCAAGCACGAACAAATTCAACACGACTGCCGAAGAAAGTGCTGAAAGAAGTCAATGGAGAAAATCTCCTGACACTTCATGTAAAGAGAATTCTAAAATCAAAAAGGATCAATAAGTTAGTTGTTGCTACAACGGTGAATCCCGACGATGGTGTGATTGAGGTGGAGATAAATAAACTGGGGATAGAGGCATTCAAAGGTTCCGAGAGTGACGTTCTGGACAGATTTTATCAGGCCATTCAACGGCATGGAGAGCCTGATTTTATAGTCAGACTGACTGCAGATTGTCCTCTGATTGATGCTGAATTGATTGATAAGGTTATCGACTATGCAATTAAAAACAATCTGGATTATTGTTCAAATACATTGGAAGTTAGTTATCCTGATGGTCAGGATATCGAGGTGATGACGTATGCGTCCCTTAAAAGGGCTTGGAGAGAAGCAAAACTGGACTCAGAAAGGGAGCATGTAACACCTTACATTTGGAAGAACTCCACTTTCAAAAAAGGCCGACTTTTCAATTCTGACAATTTTTCTGAAGGGTATTCATTTGGTCATCTACGTATGACCGTAGACGAGCCTAAAGACCTCGAGGTAGTAAAACATTTAGTTTCAAAATTAGGGATTGATGGCACATGGCTCGACTATGCGAGGTGCCTTGCTGATTCCCCCGATGTAAGGAGGATAAATGAGGGAATTGTTCGAAATGAAGGTTATTCAAAATCAATAAACAAAGAAAATGAGCACACGATATAAAAAATCAGAAGAATATCTTTCCCGCGCCTTAAAAACCATTCCATTGGGATCGCAAACATTCAGCAAAAGTAAGACACAGCTGCCGGAAGGAATTTCACCTTTTTTTGCTGCTAAAGGCAATGGATCTCGTTTTTGGGATGTCGATGGCAACGAATATATCGATTTTGTGAATAGTCTTGCATCCATCACTTTGGGATATAACGACCCTGATGTCACCAGTGCCGTGATTGAGCAACTAAAGGATGGAACAATTTATTCTTTGGCTCATGAGTTAGAGTTTAAAGTTGCTGAAAAAATTGTTGAAATGGTTCCTTGTGCGGAAATGGTAAGATTTGGGAAAAA
This sequence comes from Bacteroidota bacterium, assembly GCA_023417955.1. Lineage (GTDB taxonomy): Bacteria > Bacteroidota > Bacteroidia > Cytophagales > Cyclobacteriaceae > Ohtaekwangia. Next base: position 21,047 of record JAEZDW010000499.1, on the reverse strand, counting down.
CGGTTCGGACGCAACATCTGGAGCTATTCGTTTGGCAAGAGCATACACCAAGCGCGATCATGTTCTGGTTTGCGGATACCATGGATGGCAAGATTGGTACATTGGATCTACAACACGAGATCGGGGTGTTCCTGGTTCCGTTAAAGACCTCACTCATAAGTTTTACTACAATGATATTCAATCCTTGAAATCAAAATTTGAAGAGCTTAAGGATAATGTAGCAGCTGTAATACTTGAACCAGTAAATGTTTTTCCTCCTCAGGATAATTTTCTGGATAAAGTCAAGGAGTTAACCCATCAGAATGGCGCTGTGTTGATTTTTGATGAAACCATTACTGGCTTCAGGCTTTCAAATGGAGGGGCCCAGGAGTTTTTTAATGTCACCCCTGATTTAGCGACGTTTGGAAAAGGCCTTGCAAATGGATATCCCTTGTCGGCAGTTGCTGGCAGTGCGAAAATTATGAGGCTAATGGAGGAGATATTCTTTTCATTTACATTCGGTGGTGAAACGTTGTCTCTTGCTGCATCTCTTGCTACTATGACTAAACTGCAAAACTATCCAGTCATCAAAAAGATGACGGAAACAGGAGCAGAATTAAAGGCAAAGCTTGATGCACTCATAAAGGAGTTTCATGTTGAATCTATTTTTAGTGTTTCTGGGTTCCCTGTCTGGTCTTTTCTAATTATAAAAGATACTCCTAAATGTAATTCCTGGGATTTCAAGACTTTACTTCAACAAGAAATGTTCGCCAATGGTATTTTCATGCTAGGAAGTCATAATATGAGTTATGCACATAGCATTGAAGATGTTGAGAAACTATTAAAGGTGTATCGCTTGTTTTTTGAAAAGGTGAGGTTTGTTCTTGAAAATGACAATTTGAGTGAGATTCTTCAATGTGAGCCCTTGAAGCCCCTATTTAAAGTACGTTAAAGATGAAGTTCAAGTTCAGGGTTGACGCAGGGAATCGAATCGGTCTTGGACACTTGATGAGATGCATGTCAATTGCCCAGATTTTAAAAAGGAACAACGCAAAATCAATTTTTTTTCTCAAGCAATGTGATGAGAAAATATTAAACGTTTTGGAGAGAGAAGGCTATGAATATAAGGTGTTACAAAATGACGAGATGTTTCTTAACTACCTGGAGCATACCGATAGGGTTATTTTAGACGGATACCATTTTGACAGTCAATACGAGTTACAGATAAAGGAACGCGCTTTTAGAGTGGTCACGATCGATGATTTGCAACATCGCCACTTTTATTCAGATGTAGTCATTAACCACACACCAGGAATTAATGCTTTGCTTTATAAAAAGGAAGCATATACGGAAATCTATTCGGGGTTAAATTACTGTCTCCTTAGAGAGGAGATACGAAGATCAGATAGAAGGGATCAGGCTCCTCAAAAATTGCAAAACGGCATGTTGTGTTTAGGGGGTGAGGATCCCTTGAATTTTACCGTTGAAATGTCTCAGGAAATTCTGGATGATGGGGAAAAAGGTAGGTTTCTTGATATTATTGTTGGGCCCGCCTATCGTCATTTAGACCTTTTAAGACAACTGGGGGAAAGATACACGGCCAAGATGAAAATACATGTTGATGTTCGTGTTAATTCTTTAATTTGCCTTATACAAAATGCTGATTTCGCAGTTGTGTCGGCAAGTACCGTTGCATTAGAGTGCATATTCCTTCGTATACCTTTATACCTTATAAAGACAGCGGAGAATCAGGCCGCTAATTACAACTATCTTGTTGCACAAGGAGTGGCTTGTCCTTTTTCGGAAATCACCTCTTATTCATACGATATCGGAGTAGCCATGCTTCAAGAACAACGAAGTGCTTTTACAGAAGACATTGAATCAAACATCATAGCTATCTTATTTAAATAGTTTTAAAAATTGAATTATGAACGATATTATTTTGAAACCAATCCAGGAGGCAGATCTGGAAGTGATTCGGAATTGGAGGAACTCTCCTGATGTGAGTCAATATATGTATTCTGATAAAGAAATTTCAAGGGAAGATCAGCAAAAATGGTATGATAGAATCAAGAATGATTCCACGTGTAGTTACTGGATAATTAATTACAATGATAAGCCGTTAGGTGTTGCCAACATCACAGGTGTAACTCAATTGTTGGAAAGTTGTTATTGGGCGTTCTATTTGGGCGATACTTCTGTCAGGGGTGGTGGTATAGGAGCAAAAGTAGAATATAACGTATTAAAGCATGTATTTGAAGATCTGAAGTTGAATAAGCTCAGATGCGAGGTCTTTGCTTTCAATGATAAAGTGATTAAGATGCACGAAAAATTTGGATTCCGGCGGGAGGCGTATTATCGCGAGCATTGTAAGAAGGAAGGTGTGTATAAGGATGTGGTAGGCCTTGCCCTTTTGAAAAGTGAGTGGAATGTTCTTAAGGACGAGTTGCAAAAGAAAATATATGGGAAATAATTTTTCACTCGAATTTTCTTACACCCAGGAGGACGTTGAAGCATTCGGATCCATCACAGGTGATAATAATCCGATTCATTTGGTAGAGGAGTACGCATCTAAAACAATTTTTAAAACCAGGATAATTCATGGTTTTTTAGCGGGCAGTATTTTTTCTAGAATATTCGGTATGTACTATCCGGGCGAAGGAACAATTTATCTAAAGCAAGACATGAAGTTTATTGCTCCTATGTTTGTTAATGTAACATATGGGGCAACAGTTGAGGTCTTGGAAGTCATTAAGGAAAAGGGGCGTGCCAGGCTGAGGACGTTTATAAAGGATCAATCAGGAGAGATTGTTCTTGATGGGGAAGCTTTAATTCAAAACGAAGTTTTTAAACACTAAGACAAGGAGATGGCAGACATAAATATAGCAAACGTAAAAATCGGACCGAACTATAAACCCTTCATAATAGCTGAAATGTCGGGAAACCATAATCAGTCTCTTGACAGGGCGCTCTCTATCGTGGACGCCGCATCAGAAGCAGGTGCACATGCCTTGAAGCTACAAACCTATACTGCGGACACAATCACTGTTAAAGGAAGTTATACGATTAACGATCCTAACTCCTTGTGGGCAGGTAAAGAGTTATATGATCTCTATAAACAGGCCTATACACCTTGGGAATGGCATGAAGAAATTTTCGCCCACGCAAGGAAGAGAGGCATGATTGGATTCAGTTCGCCCTTCGATGAATCAGCTGTGGATTTCCTCGAAAGTCTGAACGTGCCTCTGTACAAAATTGCCTCTTTCGAAAATACAGATCACATCCTGTTAAAGAAGGTCGCGAAGACTGGTAAGCCTGTAATCATGTCTACCGGGGTTGCATCTATAGCAGACTTACAGGAGTCAGTTGATGTATTGCGTACCGCAGGCTGCAAAGAACTTATCTTACTAAAATGTACCAGCACCTATCCGGCATCTCCAGAGACAACAAATATCCTGACAATTCCCCACATGCGGCAACTATTTGATTGTCCGATAGGGTTGTCGGACCATACCATGGGAATCGGTGCCGCCGTTGCTGCTGTTGCAATGGGCGCCGTCGTCCTTGAAAAACATTTTACACTGCGACGTGCTGACGGTGGAGTGGATAGTACGTTCTCTCTTGAGCCAGAGGAATTGGCATCTCTGGTGGTTGAGTCAGAAAGAGCCTGGCTGGCTATGGGATCCGTCTCATATCAAATGTCAGAAAAGGAAAAAAAGTCATTGGTATTCAAGCGTTCACTGTTTGTTGTGAAAGACATAAGGAAAGGAGAACAATTCCTGCCGGAACATATCCGGTCTGTAAGACCCGCCCTGGGTCTACACACACGCTTTTACGATGACGTCATCGGGAAATTAGCCGCACAGGATATTCAGGCAGGCACGCCGTTGGCGGCCAGTCACATTGGGGAAGGCCTGAAATAAGCTGTTTACGGATTGTGGTGGTGAAGAAGAGCACAATATTGTCAATCCTTGCATTCTTGTTCCTGGTGCACGGCATGTTCTATTTCTTCGTCCCGGACGACGTCCATAATCCCGACTCTCCGTTCAAATACATAAAATATGTCGTCTTCTTGTTATTCGTCTCCCTTTCGTTTAAGGAGAATATGGGCCTGAAATTCTGGTATGCAGCCTTCTTGTTTCCGCTTTTCTTTTATTACAACGCTATCAATTCGCTTGGCGATGCCGTGAATTTTGTAGCTTATGTCTTGCCTGTCTACCTTATATTTTCTGCGGAGCATATTAAAATGATTCGTTGGGAAAGAGTAATTCTCTTGACGATCCTCTTCACATCGGTGTTTGGGTATTATGAAATTCTTTTCCTTGACAATCACTTCTATATGTACAATGCATCTAAAGATGCTTACCGTGTTGTCTCCATATTCGTTAATCCCAACAACCTGGGAATCTCTATGGCGTTACTCACCTTTGCCTACCTTGCTTTGTATACAGATAATCCCATAAAGTCGTTGATCCTGTTTGTCAATGGTTTTCTTATTGTGTTCCTGAGCGTATCAAAAACAGGATTGGGTGTCTATGGTCTCCTTACTCTTTTCACCGTTTGCAACTACATTATCAGGAACATTGGATCCGTTCGAATCAGGCTAAAATACTTTTGGTATTCGGTTCTGATCCTACCGTTTATTGGATATGCCGCATATTACCTTTTTGTCAATATTGAGCTGAATAAGATCAGGGAAATCAGCTTTGAAACTTTATATGTGCGTTTAGAAGGAAATTCTACTTTCCTGAGTTTGGTGAAAAACAACCCTTTGTTTCCCTGGGCAAAATCTGGTGAAGCGTTGGATAATGCCTACTTAAACCTCTGGGGAAGTTTCGGGCTACCATTCCTAATAATTTTTGTTGTCTTGAATCTCTGGGTGTTCTTGATTGTCAGATCAAAAACAGCACTTGTGTTTCTGCTCACGTTTTTGATTATTGGAACCACAACCAATTTCCTTTACTTGTGGCCGCTGGGTTATTTCTATTGGGCGCTTATTGCAATAATCCTTGTAAGGCGGAAAAAAGAAAAACAAATATTGCTATGAATTCTGAGTCGAAAGCGCTGGATTCAACTCTGATTCTGGAGGCATACCATGCTTCATTTAACAATAGAAATATTGTTTACAAGAGGGCAAATATCGGTGAAGAAGGAGCCAGTTTTAAGCTTCGTTCAATTGCTTACCTTGCATTGATACTATTTAAGATTGGCCTTTCAAAGTTTGCAAAAAAGCCAAGGCAAATGCCCGTAAGATTTATCTCATGGAGCCCTCTGCATACCAGGTTGGCAGAAAGAATCGGACAGAAACCAAACCTTGTGGAGATCAAGAACACGCTGACGAGCGATCAGGCAGCACTGTATCAGGCAGTACACCTTAGAGGCGCACTATCAATTGCGCGTCGTGTCTTTTCGACCAATAAGGAACGCAAAAAAACCGGGTACGACAATATTTTCTTCAGCATTGCCTTTGTCCTTGAGTTTCGAATGCTTGCGAGCATTACGGCTGAGACAAAACACGTTTTGATGGCTGGGCAACTCGATCGCTATGCGATAATATTATCGATTTTGGCAAGAACGCGTAAACAATATTTTTCTTTCGTTCAACACGGCGTAAATAATGTGTTCAAAGGATTGTACCGTCTCCATGCAGATGAGATTTATTACCTCTTTGAAATTTCAATACCGTTCTTCTCAGCCTTTGTCCTCGAACCTGAGAAGAAGAAGTTTCTTCCCATCCCAAATGTGAAACCAAATTTCAAACCGGATCCGAGATATAAAAATGCCATAGCATTTGCAAGTCAGATCCAGGAGGCAGACTTAGAGATACTTGACATAATAACCGAGTATTACACCCATGGAGACGTATTGATCTATCCGCATCCGACAGAAAAATCTCTCGACATTTATCGCAAATATGAAGCGAAGAAAAATGTTTATATCACCAGGGGCCGCGTTAGTAACATTAGTTACCTGATCTCAACAGGATCTACTCTGGGTGTCGAATATGATCTTATTGGCGTCAAACCCGTATTCATCAACCTGCACAAAGTCGAATCTGAAGTATTTTACTCTGAGAAATTTATCCAATTTGACGATATCGGGCCGTTCAAGGAATGGTTTGTTCAAAACGTAGCAAAAAAATAAGTCTGTGATGGTAAAGGGGATCAATTTTACATCTATTTCAAAAGAGACAAGTTCAAAGTTGAACGACTTAGGTGTTATACTGTTGATCTTCAGTTTTGCCATGCCCATAAGGTTGATGGCGATGTTCATTCTTGCATTCGCGGTGGTGAATGCGTTAAAGACCTTTTTGGGAAGAACTCACTTACGTGAAATCCCGATAAGCCGGGTACAGCAATCAGTCGGACTGGCTTTCGCATTGTATTTCGCCGTATACGTTTTAAGCCTTTTGTGGTCCTATGATTTTGATTACGGAGTGTCAAGACTTGAAACCAGAAGCAATTTTATCACGCTGCCCTTAATATTTATCTTATTCAGGGTCCGAATCGAAAGCCTGACCCTGATACTGAGATCAATGGTTTGGTCTGCGACACTCGCAATGGTAGCGTGCTTCGTCGTAGCATTTGCTTATGCATATTCTTATGATGATCTGCAAACTCCGTTTAAATACTACAATTTTGGATTTTGGCTTGGATTCCATCCAGGCTATCTATCTCTTTTGCTGGTATTGTCACTGCTGTCAATACTTGAGCTTGCAAAACTAAAACACGGTTTCAACTGGCTTCTTGCGTTGATTGCATTATTTCAAACCTTCTCTATTGTTTTCATTGGCGCCAGGGTTGCAATTGTTTTGTTATTTATAATAATGATACTGGCCGCGTATGACTTCCTTGGGGGAAAGAAAACCGCTGTGGCGCTCAGGTGGGTTTTCACAACCGGTATAGTCGCGGTGATCATCGCTGTTGTGGCCCTCCTTGCATCGTCTAACGCGAGCAAGCGACTTCTTGATTCGAAGGAGTCGCTGAAGGCAAGACTGAGTATTTACGCCGTTGCCCTCGATTTGATACAGGAACGCCCGCTCCTGGGTTACGGAATGGGTGGAGACAGGGAAGTCCTGGCGGTTGAATATGAGCGAAGGGGCATGCATGACGAGGCTGAGGGCAGGTATAATGCCCACAATCAATTTTTGCAGACATTGCTGGAAGTTGGCGTGTTAGGGCTTGCCGCTTTGGGAATACTTTTATTTACAGTCATCAAGCATAGCAGGAATAGAAAGATGATCTGGAGAATCTATCTCATCTTCGGCTCGTTTTTCCTGATTGAATCCGGACTGCAGCGTCTTCAGGGAATAATTCCTTTTGTGGCGCTGTCATTGATTTTATGCTTCATGACTGAAAGTCCTCCAACGCAGAAGGAAAATTGATAAATCGACTACTTACCAATAAGTTGGTTCGTGAAGCCGCATTTTACGGATTAGCAACGGCCATCAACCGGGGCCTGATGCTTTTGGGCTTGCCATTCCTAGGTAAAATGTTGTCCATCGAGGATTTCGGTGTGTGGTCGCTAACTCAGGTTCTCGTTTCCCTTGGAGCTCCTCTTTTCTCATTGAATGGATCATCGGGGATTCTACGGGAAGGAATAGGCAATCCGCCGATGGGGTATGCGCTGTTCAATCGATTTTCACTCGAAACGCTGAAGATTTCAGTCCTGGCGGGCCTGGTTTTGGTCTTCCTCCCGAAAGACTGGATTTTTTATACTGTTCTGATGGTGCTTACAGAGGCTTTTGCATCCCTTGTCCTGGCGTGGTACAGAAGTCAGGATCGCCATATTAGTTATTTTGCCGTTGTTTTTACAAGGCTTTTGGCGTTGGCAGGAGCCATCATCTTTGTAATGGACAACCCGTCTCTGAAAGGAATTTTGTTTTACCAGACGATACTTGGAATAGTTCTCTTGTTCCCGTTTCTGGCTCACTCCTATTTGCAAAAGATATCACCAGTTCCTTACAATTTCAGACCAGTACTAATATTTTGTCTTCACTTGATTCCACATGGATTCGCGCAATGGGTCATCAGTGGGTCTGACAGGATCATCATCAAAGCAATGCTTGATGATTCAGCCCTCGGCCACTATAGTCTGGCCTATGCCTTGTCGATGTCCATTATGCTGATTAATAGCGGCTTGAGTATGACAGTTGGCGTTGATTTGATTCGCGACTATCACGACTGGTCAACCACCATGAAAAGAACGAAATCAATAGCACTCTATAGTGCTGTGTTCCTTGCAGCCAGCGTGGGATTGGTCGCCTTCATAGCGATTTTCAAGAACCACGTTGGTTTTCTTGAAAATCTGACACCTGCGGGTGTTGATCTTATGCCCTGGATCCTGAATGGAATGTACTTTATGGGCATCTACCTCTTCTTCATAAACTATCTGAACTATCTTCGTAAATCAGTATTACTCTCCTCTATAACGATCATTGCCGCGATAGTGAACGTGGTCCTTACTATTATTCTCATTAATTTTTTAGGTATCGAAGGAGCGGCCATTGGTACCTTTGTTTCGTATTTTGTGTTGATGACCTTAAGTATGGTATTTGCAATCAGGAAAGTCCCGCTCAGAAGAAACGGGTTCTTGATTGATATCGCATTGATCACCATTACTGTTATCATAAATCATATCCTGATCATTTTAATAAATTTTAGTTGGACATGATTTGGTAACTTAAAAGACAAAAAAAGAAAGACTTTAACTATGTGCGGGATTGTTGGTTCGGTTAACATTAGCCATTCACTTGATTTAGACGTCATCGGTCACAGGGGCCCTGATGATCGGGGATTTTATGAAGACAAAAATCTGAAGCTGGGTCATGTGCGTTTGTCGATCCTGGATCTTTCGGAACGCGGCCATCAACCCTTCATTTCTCAAGACGGTAGGTATGTCATTATTTTTAACGGAGAGATATACAATCATTGGGAAATCCGTGAAACGTTGATCAAAAAGGGATACGAATTCCTTTCTACCTCTGACACCGAAACAATTCTGATCGGTTTTATCGAATATGGTGTAGACATTATCCCGATGCTGAACGGCATATTTGCATTCTGCATATATGATAAAGATGCAGAAAAGGTTGTCGTTGCCCGCGATCGCATGGGTGTTAAACCGTTGTACTATTTTAAACAAGGGGAAGCTTTTGGATTCGCCTCCGAATTAAAAGCCCTCCTGGAAATGTTCCCTGGCCCGCTGGAGATTGATAGCGATGCCCTGGTTGACTACGTTAGATTTCTATGGTCTCCAGGCGAAAAAACACCCGTGGTAGGTATAACCAAATTGCTTCAGGGAAGGTATGCTGAAATACCGATCAACAGCGTCGAAGATTTTCGAATCATTCAATATTACAAATCGGGATTTTCCTCGTTTTACAGTCCTGATTCAGAGAATGAAGTAATAAACAAGCTCGACCGGCTCCTGTGTACAGCCGTTGAAAGGCAGCTCCTTTCAGATGTCCCGGTGGGATTTTTTCTGTCGGGAGGACTCGACAGTAGCCTGCTGGTGGCCATCGCCAAAAGAATCAATCCTGATAGAAAATTACAGGGGTTTACAATTAAGACTGAACTTGAACACAAGGCCGATACGGGTGACCTCTTCTATGCATGGAAGGTTGCGGATTATCTGGGTGTCGAGCTTGAGACTGTAAAGGCAGACGTCGAGATCCTTAAGGACTTCGACTCGATGATCTTCCATCTTGATGAACCGCTGGCTGATCCGGCCGCCTTGAATGTACTCAACATTTCAAGACGTGCAAGAGAGATGGGCTATAAGGTTTTGATCGGAGGAACAGCGGGAGATGATCTGTTCTCCGGCTACAGAAGACACCAAATGCTTCGTTATGAAAGGTATTTACATGCGCTGCCTAAACCACTCAGAAAACTGGCTTTGCTGTTGTCAGGTAGAATCAAGACTTCGGATCCGAGGTTAAGGCGTGCAAAGAAAGTTCTTGATAGCTTAGTTTATGAGGGCCAGGATCGGTTGTTCTCATATTTCGAATGGCTCAATAATGATTCCGCAAGGGCGCTGTTCCTGAATAAAGATGGGAAGAATACGGATCCGTTCCGCTATTTCAGGCAACTTCTTGCCGAAATCCCCGACGAACGAGACGTGCTCAATCAGATGTTACACCTCGAACAAAATACTTTCCTGGTCGATCATAACTTAAACTATACCGATAAAATGGGAATGGCAGTAGGGGTCGAAATTCGTGTTCCATATCTGGATAATGATCTGGTTGACTTCAGCTTTAGAATACCCCCGGAATTGAAAATGAAAGAGGGGGAAACAAAGTATATATTGAAAAAGGTTGCAGAACGATATCTGCCGGGAGATGTAATATATCGCGAAAAGACAGGTTTCGGAGCGCCTGTTCGAAAATGGATCACGCAGGACCTGCAGGAGATGATTAACGACCGACTACTAACACCAAAAGCTGATCGTCGGAACATCTTTAACCCTAAAGCAGTAGCGAATTTGATCAGCGAAAGTAAAGCCCGGAAGATCGATGCATCCTACTCAATATGGGCGCTCCTTGCAATTCAGAGCTGGCTTGACCAATTTCTAGAAAGAAATACTGCCGAGGTTGGGAGTTAAGCAAATGTACCTTTGGTCGCTCGATTGGCGGCCCTGGATCGATCATTTTGGTGGTTTTTTGTATCTTTGCGCCCAGAGACCATTTTTTGTTGTATGACACGAAAACCGAGGAGCATAAAAGACCCTTCCCAAACGCATGGCTGGATCCTTTTAAAAAAATTCTTCTCGAAAGAAGATATCCAGGAAATAGATAAAGAGGTTCAGGAAAGTGCAAGAAATAACGTCGAGGCCGACCTGTTGTGTAGTGTAATCCCTATCTCGGGGACCTGACCGTTCTGAATAAGAAATCATTGACGTTGTGAGGGAATGTCGCTCCATAATGATAACTCGGACAGGTTTAACGGAAATGCCCGGATTGGCAAGAAGAGGAGAATGTGCTGCAAATGGGTATTTACCTATAGGATTACGAAGGAAAGGCAGCTGAAATTTTAGTCCAAACTTGAATAAAGTGTGGTCTGGCAGGATACAATGCAGTTTAGATCTGACATAAAGAAAGTTTCATTTTTTTTCGTCGCGTTCCTTGGGGTTCATGTGGCCATAACCCAGCACCGCCCTCTGAATGCATATAAAAACCTAGCGACTAGCAGAACGCTGTTTGATGTTCCTTTTTCCTTTGACCCGGCTTCGACTGTTCTCGTTGTAATTGATTTCTGGGACGACGTTGCTCCGCCGGAGTACATAAATCGAACAATCTCATTGATAGAGCTCATGCGAAGTAATGAAGTGTCAGTTGTCTTTATCTCGCATGAATTCCCAACTTCCTCCGAACTGGTGTTGACTGAGAAGGATGTAGTTCTTGATGGATACACTACAACGCTGGAGAGTTTTTTTTCCACCGATAGCCTGGACATAAAGACGATATTGTATGCAGGATATCATACCGCGGAATGTCTGATTATAACCAGACTCAACAGTATTTCCAGACTAAGCTGGAGGACGAACGAGTTCGATATTGTAGTAGTGAAAGATTGTACGTGGTCAGGTTACTGGCATTATACGTGGGCGATGAATGCTATTGAGACAAAATTCCTTTCTACAGATCTACAGTCTTTGTATGTATCGCTTGATCCGGATTATACGCATCGACCCGGGTCACCCGGGGGGCGGTTATCCTTTCACAGCGATGCGGGTTTCTCAAACGCATACTATGAAGACTACAAAAAAAGGTATCGGTGTTTTGAGCATTTGAGGAAGGACAAAGACAAGCAAGACTCCAACAAGCGTGAGGACTTTGACCGCGGTGAATTTATCAGCTATGATACTGCTTTTGGTAAAGACGAAGACTGGACGAAATACTCACTTGTGATTTTGAATGCCGTGTCAAATCATCCAGATTCAACCTGGCAAAATCGGGCGATAAATAACAATCAGAAAAAACTAAAACCGTTGGTTGGGTTTGCAAGGGATAATGGGATCCCGGTTAGCTACTTTATGAACGGCCAGGAGATGGATAGCATATTTGAACCTGCAACCAACGAGGGAGTGTTCGACGACGCAGACTCCCTGTTGAGGCATCTCAAATCGACTGGGGCTACAAAGCTACTGCTTGCGGGAAACCTGACATCTTTTTTTGATGAGCTAACACCTTTGGACGCATGGCGTTTTACCGTTTTCAACGGAGGGTTTGAAACTGTTTTCTTGGAAGATTGTATTATCGCCGACGAGATCGAGGAAACGGAGGAATATGAAATATTTAAGTTCGTCTTCCTGGAACGGGCGATATTCTACAGAGAAACTTACCGGGTATCCACATCGGAAATCCTGTCCCGTAACGTCTTCGATATCAGTTTGAACGAAACATATCTTGATTCAGATACGCTCTACGTTGAAATATACAACAGGAGCTCCCTGCCCATATACCTGGGTGATTTCAGACTGAGATTGAATGGCACTGGTCCGATGTATGATCTTCCAATCCATACACTTGAACCGCAGAGCTTCTTTACATTCCAGACCCTTACCACTGCCGCCGATGGAGTATTTGAAGAATCTGAGGCGACTTATGTTTATCTACTTAGCTCAACCGCCCGCCAACTGGTCGTTGATAGTATACCGTATGTCAGAAACTGGTCGATCGGCAAATTTCCAAATGGTGGACAAATAATAGTTGAATATCACAATGTCTCTTTGGGTGGTACAAATTACTTTCTAACGCAAGATCGATTTCTATGTGAAGATAGTGGGCCAGTCGAGCTCTCGGTGAACGGTGGTGAAGGATTTGATTATGCATGGTATTTGAATGATGTGCAATTGGCTGATAAAGAGGCATCAATAATCACGAGCGATCCCGGTATCTACAAGGTTGTTGTTTCGTTTAATGATACCACGATCGAGTCTGAATTGCAGGTAGAAAAAATTCCTTTGCCGGAGGCCGAAGTCTACATGGACTATAATACTAGTGGTAGTTTTGGTGTCTTGAGCCTTCCGGCATTGCGGACGGACTCGCTGGGACAATTCAGTTATACGTGGGTAAAGGATGATGTGGTCGTCGGTACGGATTATAGATTCCAGGCTCAGGTGAGCGGAATATATTCCGTATTTGTTCAAAGTGACAAAGGTTGCGTCAAGGAGTCAGGAAGGATTGAATTGATGATAGATCATCATCATAGCCTCCGCGATACTCCGGGAATAATCTCTGTATCTCCCAATCCCACGGCTGGTCAATTTACATTATACCTGGCTTCAGATCCCAACATTCAGAACATTACATTGTATAATATTCACGGGAGCCGGTTGTTTATCAAGCGGACAGATGCCTTCGGAAATGTGCGAAGTCTGTTGTACAACTCTTCAAAGGGACTCAGTCTGGATTTCGATGTGAACCTCGAAAACGGTGTTTATTTTCTTGTGGTCGATTGGGAAGACGGTCACCGCGACAGGAAGAGAATTGTTGTTTCCAAGTGAGGCCCGAATGCTGTAGATTGCATCCTTTATTGAAGGATGATTGCCTCTTAGTGACATGAAACAAATAATCCAAGACCTTAAAACAGGTAAAACTATTCTCCAGGACGTTCCAGTCCCCGTCGTAAAAAAAGGTTCTGTTCTAATCAAAAGTAAAGTAACCTTGGTGTCCCTGGGGACCGAGCGAATGCTTGTTGAATTCGGCAAAGCAAATTTTATTGATAAAGCCCGGCAGCAGCCTGAAAAGGTTAAGCAAGTAATAGATAAAGTAAAAACCGATGGTTTTTGGACAACAGTCGACGCTGTAAGGAAAAAACTTGACGAACCACTCCCGCTCGGATACTGTAACGCAGGGGAAGTTATTGCTGTGGGCGAAGGTGTCAGCGAATTTAAGGTAGGAGACCGGGTAGCATCGAATGGACCACATGCCGACGTTGTCCTGGTACCAAAAAATCTTGTTGCGAAAATTCCGGATAATGTCTCTTATGAAGAGGCTAGCTTTACTGTAATAAGTGCAATAGGCCTGCAAGGCATGCGCCTGGTACAGCCGACATTTGGTGAGACGATCGTCGTTGTGGGGCTCGGATTAATCGGGCTTATCACTTGTCAACTGCTCAAGGCCAATGGGTGCGAAGTGATCGGCTACGACTTCGACGAGCAAAAGGTTAACCTGGCTTCTTCCTTTGGAATTACTGCCTTCAAAGCTTCGTCCGAAACGGATCCTGTTAAAATCTGTCTCGAACGAACCGGAGGTGTGGGTGTTGATGGTGTCATTATTACAGCTTCAACAAAAAGCAACGACGTCATCTCTCAGGCGGCTCAAATGTCGCGGAAAAGAGGCAGGATAGTTCTGGTCGGAGTTATTGGACTCGATATCAAGAGGTCCGACTTCTATGAGAAAGAGCTGTCCTTTCAGGTGTCCTGCTCATATGGCCCAGGCAGGTATGATGAGCAGTATGAGCAAAAGGGGATTGATTATCCGTTACCCTATGTGCGTTGGACTGAAAGGAGAAATTTTCTGGCGGTGCTCAATGCAATATCAACGAGAGCTCTAAGCGTGAAGCCTTTGATCACTCAAGTGGTTGAACTCGATGACTTCTCGACTATCTACGAGGGAATTGGTTCGAGTCGCTCGATTGCGTCGCTGTTGAAATATACATCATCTAATGATATTCAATATGACCGTAAGATAAATGTTGTTCCAACCGTCTTCGAAAGTGGAAAGCCACTAATTGGAGTCATAGGCGCGGGAAATTTCACTAAAATGGTGATCGTTCCGACGATGGCAAAGCTTAACTATAACGTCAAATACATTGCTAGTGAAAAAGGGTTGTCGTCAACATTCCTTGCGAAGAAGTACAAGATTCCCTACGCAACTTCGGACTACAGAGAGATGCTGAAGGATCCCGACGTGAATCTTGTGGCCATCGCCGTCAGACATAATATGCACGCGCGACTCACTGTTGAAGCACTGGAATCCGGAAAACACGTTTTTGTTGAAAAACCCCTGGCATTAAATTTCGACGAACTCGGAGCCATTGAGAAGGCAGCACAAGCCAGCGGTAAGACCGTAACTGTCGGGTTTAATCGAAGGTTTTCGCCCTTCTCAGAAAAGGCCAGGGAGCTGTTAGGCAAGATGGGTCCTATGTGTGTAATCGCAACTATGAACGCAGGCTTCATTCCCCGCGAATCCTGGGTCCACGACCTGAATGTGGGCGGAGGCAGAATCATAGGAGAAGCATGTCACATGGTGGATCTGATCACATCCTTTACCGGAAGTTTAGTCGAGGAAGTCGTGATGACGGCTGTAGGAGAAAACCCCGAGGATGACACCGACAACGCATCACTGACCCTGAAATACAAAAACGGAAGCGTCGGGGTTATCAACTATTTTTCCAATGGAAGTAAAGCCTATTCAAAGGAACGTGTAGAGATCTACGCCCAGGGAAAGACAATGGTGATCGATAACTTTCGGCGCCTGGAGTGTTATGGATTTTCTTCGAAAGGCTTTTCCCGAAGTCAGGATAAGGGGCATCATAATCAATTTAAGCTGCTTCTTCAGAAACTGGAACAAGGCGGAGAAACCCTTATTCCGTTCGATGAAATACTGAATACGTCGAGAGTAGTATTGGCTGCGATCCAGTCGTTGAAAACAGGATCACGGGTAAAGGTTGAATGAAACGCTACGAATACTTTCGGCTGCGCTTTAACACGATAAAATATTTGAAATCAACCCAATTATTTTATCAGCTGCTCTATCGAATGAAGCGAATGTTTCGGGGCAGAACATCCATTGATCTGACCCGTTTTCCTGACGTGTCAAGAAGTGTTCGGATGGTGGAATCAATTCCTGCAGTCGAATCGCTTAGAGGAAGCAAATTTAGCTTTCTGAATATCCAGCATGATTTTCATAATCGAATAGATTGGAATATTTCGGATTATGGCAAGCTCTGGGCGTATAACCTCAACTACTTCGATTATCTAAACCAACATGCGATAACTCTAAATGAAGCTACGGCGACTTTGAATTCCTTTGTTGAGAATCGGGCAAATCTAATCGAGGGAACAGAGCCATACCCTATATCTGTGAGGGGTATCAATTGGATCAAGTATTTCATTGCGCACGAAGTTCGCGATGACCGGTATAATTCGCTGCTGTATTCACATTACCAGTTGCTGTCGCGTAACCTCGAATTTCATTTGCTGGGAAATCATCTGCTGGAAAACGGCTTCTCCTTGCTGTTTGCATCCGTTTACTTCAACGACTTAAGATTCGGGAAGATCGCCAACAAGATATTGCGAAGTGAATTAGAAGAACAGATTCTTGTCGACGGAGCTCATTTTGAGTTGTCAGCGATGTATCACAATCTGATATTGTTTCGTCTTCTTGATTGTATAAACCTGTTGAAAAACAGCAGTCCGGAAAAGTCAGACCTGATAAGTTTTCTTCACGAAAAGGCCGCTGCGATGTTGGGCTGGATACAAGCAGTAACCTTTCGCAATGGCGAGTTCCCTATGGTTAATGACTCGGCTTTCGGAATAGCTCCGGGTACCAGTGTCCTTGTGGATTACGCCAGACGGTTGGGTATTACAGGTAAAGTTACCCGGTTGGAATCATGTGGATACCGGATGATACGGTTCGCTGACATTGAGTTATTTCTTGACGTGGGGCATATCGGGCCTGATTATATACCGGGTCATGCGCATAGTGATACCTTCAACTTTCTGTTATATAAGAACGCCGTACCGGTCATCGTCGATACTGGAACCAGCACTTACGAAAACAATGGCAGGCGAAGGTTGGAACGTAGTACAAAAAGCCATAACACGGTGATAGTCGGGGATAAAGAACAATCTGAAGTATGGGGAAGCTTCCGGGTAGCTGAACGCGCAAAAATCGTAAAGCTCGATGAACGTAGGAACTGCATTCAGGCCACCCACGACGGCTTCAAATCTGAAGGTGTTTTTCATGAACGGAAGTGGCAGTGGAGCGATGAAAAGCTGGAAATGTACGATCTGCTTTCAGGAAACAGTAAGACAGCTACTGCATACCTCCATTTTCATCCCGA
Organism: Bacteroidota bacterium; assembly: GCA_023417955.1. Lineage (GTDB taxonomy): Bacteria > Bacteroidota > Bacteroidia > Cytophagales > Cyclobacteriaceae > Ohtaekwangia. The sequence continues at coordinate 3,993 of JAEZDW010000499.1, read as the reverse complement.
TCAGAAAGTCAGGCTAAGTGAGAACACAATTTCGACAGCCGAAATAACAATCCGTTTCGAAGGGGCTCAAACAATCGATTTGGTCACTTATGAGTTCGCAATTGGATTCAATAAGCTCAGAACCTCCGTGAAAGCAAAAGTAGCATTTCAAAAGGAGCTGGTCACTACTATAGTCTTCTGATTCCGACCAACAAGTGTTATTGTAGTTATAATCGTTCGAGAATCTCGACAATCCGTCGGCCTGTCTTACCGTCCCAGAGAGGTGGGATGCTACCTTGTTTCCATATGCCTTCGTTGATCGCCCGAAGTGCCTTTGTAAGGTTGGTCACGTCTTCTCCGATCAGTTCGTTGGTGCCTAACGTAATTGTTTCCGGGCGCTCAGTATTACTTCGTAAAGTGATGCACGGAATTCCAAGAACGGTGCTTTCCTCTTGGACGCCACCCGAATCCGTAATCACCCCCCTTGATTCCTTCACTAAATAGATAAACTCATGGTAGCTTAGAGGCTGCGTTGGAATGATATTCGCTACCTCGTCCGTGATCTTGTCGAAGTTCTTCCTTGTTCTGGGATGTACGGGAAACACAACCTTAACCTGCGCCGCCGAAGCTATGGCACGAAGTAGTCCGGAGAACTTTTCGAAGATGTCTACATTGGAAGGCCGGTGGAGCGTCAATACGAAATAATCCTTTGATCCCAGCCCTTGCGTTGCCCAAAAATCCGGTTTTGTCGTCTTAGGAAGATTCGTGTAGAGCGTGTCGATCATAGTATTGCCAACAAAGAAGATTTTGGCCGGGTCCACACCAGTTCTCTTCAGATTTTCGTTGGCAACTTCCGATGTGGTAAAGAAATAGTCTGATATTGAATCAGTGACGAGCCTGTTAACTTCTTCAGGCATCGTCATGTCAAAGGAACGGATGCCTCCCTCTACATGGGCCACCTTTGTTTGCAGCTTCTTTGCCACGATAGTGCAGGCTAAAGTCGACGTAACATCGCCAACGACCAATACCAGATCGACTGGATTTGCCATTAGGTCTTTCTCGAATTCGATCATGATCCGCGCGGTTTGCTGGGCTTGCGTTCCTGAACCAGCACCCAGATTAATGTCCGGATCCGGGATTTGAAGTTGATCGAAAAATATGCGACTTAATTTGTCGTCGTAATGCTGTCCAGTGTGAATAAGCCGGTAATCAATCTTTCCTCCTCTTTCGCGAGAATCGTGAATCGCATGTATAATCGGCGCTATTTTCATGAAATTGGGCCTTGCGCCTCCAATAAGTGCAATTTTCATTTGGTTCAATTAAAAAATTCTACGCTTCATTTTTGACTACTTGCAACATTCGGGTTGCCAGATTTCTGCGATCGAAATCTGACGCCATTTTTTGGCAACCCTCATCGAAATAGTTTCTATCGTGATTAAGCAGGTCTTTCATTTCATGTATCTTCAATATGAACGCGCCTTCATTTTCGGGCTCAAAGTATAATCCCGATTTATAACTTTCGACGATCGACCTTATTTCGCCGTCTACACCCAGAAGAATAGGGATGTTCATTGCAACCGACTCAAAAATTTTGGACGGAATTACTGATTGAAATGTCGGTGACTTTTTCAACGGGACAAGCGCCACATCAACGATCGACAAATATGATTGAATCTCGCTTTTGGAAACCGGCTCCAGGAAGGTAATGTTTTGGAGGCCAAGTTCCTTCGCTAAAGCAACGGTACTTGTTTTTGCGGCACCATCTCCAATAAACAAAAAATGGATCTGGCTATCCCTTATTTTTTCAATACTCCGGACAATAAAATCGAGCCCGTGTGCCAATCCATGCGTTCCTACGTAACCAAACACTAACTTATTCTCGAGCAGCAGTTCTCTGGCCAGTGCTGTATTCTTCGGGATCGGCCTAAATACGGAAAGATCAACCCCATTTTTAATGATATAGATTTTCTCGGGTGGAATGCCCCTGCCAGTTAGATTTGCTTTGAAAGAATCGGTTACTACAACGACCTTTCGTGCATTTCGATAAAGAAACAATTCAACTTTCTCCAGAATTGAGATAAGCCTGTTGGAATTGATCGCTTCGACAGCTTTTATCGATTCAGGCCAAAGATCCCGAACCTCCATTATCCAGGGTTTTCTCTTAAAAAAGCCGAGCGCACATCCTGATACAGCCGTGAAAAATTGTGGTGAAGTGGCAATGATCAAGTCACATTGGACGAACAATCCCGCGAGGAATGATGTTATTGAAAAACTCAAAAAGTCTAACGTCCTCTTGATGAAACCGGTATTGGGTGTTATATAACTCCACGTTCGTATCACTCTGATTCCGTCGATGTACTCCACTTGCTTCCACTTATTCTTATATCCTTCGAACACCTTTCCCCTCGGGAAATTCGGGAAACACGTAATTACCGTAACCTGTGCACCCTGGCGAACCCAATGCCGGCAATGTTCGAAAGTCCTTGTCGCAGGTGCATTGAATTCAGGAGGAAAGTTGTCTGTCAGGAATAAGATATTCATGCGTAAGGTGCTGCAAAAATAATCGAAATGCTGAGAATGAATTGATCCCTATGTTATTTAACATGTCCTTTTGACCCTTCCAGGTCGCCAAATCAATTCAAAGTTACAACGAAATCTCTCTCCTGATTTCTTGCAGTATTTTTCTCGCATAAGAGAGTTTCTTCAGGAGTGGTCCAAAGGAAGGGGTGCAATCTCAAGAGTTCAAAATTGCAAAACGTCTTAATCTCGAAATCGAAATTAATATTCTTCCCGACAACCGTATTTTTCCTATTTTTACCGCCTATTTCAAAAACATGGCTATCCAAATTGCCGCTGCGACAACCTCGTTTCTCATAGCTTTTCTGATCGTACCGGTGATCATCAAATATTCGTTGCAACGAAACCTCGTTGATATCCCCGGGCGGAGAAAAATCCATAAGAAAGTAACTCCCTCAATGGGAGGGATCGCCATCTTCATAGGTTTCTTTATTTCATCCCTGGTGTGGATCGATATGGACGGCTGGGCGCAAATCAAGTTCATCCTTTTTGCCCTCTTCGTGATCTTCTTCATCGGCGTTCGCGATGACCTGGTCCCGCTGCGGGCCTTCGTGAAACTTATCGGGCAGCTCGTCTCAGCCGCCCTCCTGATTTTCCTTTTCGACCTCCGGATCAGATCTTTCTATGGCCTTTTTGGCGTGTTTGAACTCGCAGAGCCGGCCAGCATTGCGCTTACGTTTTTTACGATCATCGTGATTACCAACTCGTTCAACCTGATCGACGGCCTTGACGGCCTTGCAGGCACCATTGCCATGATCGCCCTTATTGCCTTTGGGGTATGGTACCTGCTCGTGGAGGAATACATCTTCTCGGTGCTTGCGTTCTCCATGGTGGGTGCCATTTTCGCTTTTCTGATCTTCAACTGGGAACCCTCGGAGGTGTTCAAGGGCGACACCGGGGCGCTGGTTATCGGCAAGTTCCTGGCTACGCTCACCATCCATTTTATAGAAATGAACCAGGAGCTCTACCCGTCAAATCCGTACAAATTTTCCGCACCCATTGGCGCGGCGGCCTCCTTTATCATAATCCCGCTTGCCGACACCCTGCGCATTGTCATTCTGCGATTGGTTAAAGGTAAGTCGCCATTTGCTCCGGACAAGAGCCATATTCATCATGCCCTTATGCGGCTGGGCCTTACGCACGCCAAGACAACGCTCATTCTGGCAACTATTCAGATTGCCTTCATAGCGGCATGTATCCTCCTGAACGGGTATACTGATTTTCAGGTGCTGATTACCATTGTTGTGGTATCCGCGATTCTCAGCATCACGCTCGACAGGATGATAATCGGTAAATTATAAGCTGAATTTGGCGTCGGACGGAAATTCCTGATCCATCCGAAGGTATATTTCACCATGACTGCTCTTTATAACCTCAATAGCGAAGACCAAAATCCCATCCACCCCCGCCGGTTCCAAATGCGGATGGGCTTTCAGC
>JAEZDW010000481.1 GCA_023417955.1 Bacteroidota bacterium | reverse complement strand
GTTCAGGGCGCTGGACACCGACATAAAATTTTCCCGCACAGAACTTGAGAACCTGATTGCAAATCACCCGGAAAAATTCAGCCCTAATGTTATTCTTCGGCCGTTGTATCAGGAACTGATTCTGCCTAACATCGCCTACGTTGGAGGGCCGGCTGAAGTCATTTATTGGTTACAACTTAAGGAGATTTTCGACCGATGTAGTGTTCCTTTTCCTATTCTCCTTCCACGTAACTTTGCGCTTGTTATTGATCATGAGGTGCAGCGCAAGCTGCAGAAAACCGGTCTTCAACTCAAGGACGTTTTCGAAGAGAAGAACTATCTCTTCAATCATTGGGTACTGGCACATTCACCACGCAATCTCACAATCGGTTCAGAACGTACGAACATCAATGATATTTTTATCAATCTGAGGTCGCGTGCCGAGTCGGTTGACAAAACGCTTGTTCCGTTCGTCGGCGCGGAGGGGCAACGTGTGTTGAACAGTCTTGAGAAAATCGAACGCAAAATGCTTCGCGCTGAGAAGAGACTTCACGCCGACAAACTCAAGCAAATCGAATTTGTCAAGGATGCATTATTCCCGAATGGAAAACTCCAGGAGCGCACCGACAACTTTCTGAATTTCCAGCAACAGCATCCTGAGTTTGTCAGGAAACTGATCGAGATTCTGGATCCACTCGACCTGCGATTTAATGTTCTGATGATTTAGGAGACTCTCCGGGCGCTGAACTGTCATACGGTGACGGGCTTACGCTGCACCAACCGCCGTCAACGATTAATGTCTGTCCTGTAATGTGACGTGCTTCCGGAGAAACAAGGAAGACGACGGCGTTGGCTACGTCAGTAGTTTCGGCTGGTCTTCCAATCGGAGTTATCCTCGACCACGTGCTCCTATAGTCAGGATCATTCATTGTACGTTCGTTCAACGTTGCCCCCGGCGCAACCGCATTCACGGTGATTCCAAAAGGGGATAGTTCAATCACCAGTGTCTTTGCCAGCATCTCCAGAGCAGCCTTGCTCATGCCATAGGCGGCCAGGTCTTTATGAGCCTGGTGTCCGGTTACCGATGACATGAACAAGATGCTGCCTCCTTTCTGTTGTTCCTTCATGATCCGTGCAGCGTGTTGTGCGAGAAAGAAACTACCCTGCAGATTCACGCGCATGACATTTTGGAAATCGGATTCAGCGTAGTCAAGGAACGGACCGAAGAGGGTGATGCCTGCATTCGCGATGGCGATATCAAGCGATCCAAAAGTCCGCACCGCTTGCGTCGTGAGGTGATCGATGAAGTCGACATCACCGGCATCGCCCGCGACGGATATGCACTTTCCACCAGCGCGTTGGATCCTTCGTGCCGCTTCCTCTGCCAGCGAGGCTTCAATATCGTTCAGGACGACTTTTGCGCCTCGTTCAGCAAGTAGCTTACAAATGGAAAATCCTATCCCTTGTCCGGCTCCCGTGACTACTGCAACCTTGTTTCCAAATGTTTCTTTCATGTCATGGGACGGTCTTTATGTGTTTCCGCTAATGCGAATCACGCGTGACTTCGCTGCCGGATCCTCCACGGAGGAAGTCCATATCAGCTCCCAAATGGGCCTGCTCGACGTGTTTCTGATAAAGCGCAACGTAGCCGCGATCATACGTCTTGTGGCGAGGCTTCCATTGGCGCTTTCTTTCCTCGAGGACGGCGTCGTCAACATTCAGCGTTATCGTACGCGAAGGTACGTCCAATGAGATCATGTCCCCATCCTGTACAACCGCGAAGTTTCCGCCGAGGGCTGCTTCGGGAGAAGCGTGAAGTATCACGGTCCCGAAACCGGTACCGCTCATCCGACCATCAGAAATTCTGATCATATCAGTTACGCCTTTCTCCAGCAGCTTGCGCGGAATACCCATATTACCAACTTCAGGCATGCCGGGATAACCACGGGGCCCGACATTCTTAAGCACGAGTATGCATGTTTCATCGACGTCAAGTGCAGGATCATCAATGCGCGCCTTGTAATCTTCGATGTCTTCAAATACAACGGCTTTTCCTGTATGCTTCATCAGATTTTCAGAGGCGGCTGACGGTTTGATAACCGCGCCGTTTTCACAAAGGTTGCCTTTCAGAATAGCCACACCGGAGTACGGCTTAAATGGTTTTTCAATGCTTGCTACCACATCACGGTTGTAGCATTCCTCTGTGAGATAGTTATCGCGTATCGAATTGCCGGTTACCGTAATACAATCCGTATGCAGATATGAATCGAGTTCCTTCATTACGGCAGGCAGACCCCCGGCGTAATACAAGTCTTCCATGAAGTAACGACCTGAGGGCTGCAAATTCGCGATTAGTGGAATGCGACTTGAAAGGTGATCGAAATCTTCCAGCGTTAACGGAACTCCCATTCGTCCCGCAATGGCGAGGAGGTGAATAATAAAGTTCGTAGAACCTCCTATCGCGGCGTTTGTTATGATGGCGTTTTCGAATGCTTTTCTCGTGAGGATTTGCGATATACGCAGGTCACTTTTTACCATTTCTACAATCCGGTACCCCGACAGTTGTGCGAGCACCTTTCGTCGTGCGTCGGCGGCGGGTATCGCGGCGTTGTGAGGCAATGCAAGACCGAGTGATTCGATCATGGATGCCATCGTCGACGCGGTTCCCATCACAGCGCAGTGACCGCGGCTCCGGCACATACATCCTTCCGCCAGCGTAAGTTCCTGATCCGACATTGTTCCCATTCTCACCGCGTCATTGAACCGCCATACGTCGCTGGTTCCAATCTCGCGGCCTTGAAATCTTCCCGTTAACATCGGTCCGCCAGAGACCACAATGGTTGGAATATCTACGCTGCATGCCCCCATCACGAGTGATGGAGTCGTCTTGTCGCAGCCACATAGGAGTACTACTCCATCAACGGGGTTTGCACGAATCGATTCTTCGACATCCATACTGGCAAGGTTCCGGTATAGCATGGCCGTTGGTTTGATGAGTGTTTCGCCGAGTGACATCACGGGAAACTCAACGGGGAATCCACCGGCCTCCGAAACTCCGCGCTTGACAGACTCCGCAAGTTCACGGAAATGCGCATTACAGGGTGTAAGTTCTGACCAGGTATTACAGATACCGATTACTGGTCGTCCATCAAATTCGTGATTGGGGATTCCCTGGTTCTTCATCCAGGCTCGATAAATAAATCCATCCTTTCCTTTTTTCCCGAACCAGTTCTGGCTCCGAAGCTTTTTTTCCATACTGATTTAAACCTTCTGTTTAGTGAATGTGAACATTATTAAAGACTGAAAAATGGTGTTAATTTTCTTCCTCAACATCACGTTAAATGAACGCGATATTTAAAAAGCTAAACTATAAAGAGGGTACTCTTTATATAATTAACTCCCCGGATTCGTTCACGCCGGAAATGAAGGAAATGGAGGATTTGGCCGAAGTTAAAACAACTGTCGATAATGCAAAAGAGTTACCCTTCGTGATTGCGTTTGTTATCAAACAAAAAGAGCTTAACACCCTCGCGGTTAGGCTTTCACGCAAGCTGGCCCCGGACGGAATTCTGTGGTTTGCCTATCCAAAGAACTCCTCAAAACGCTATAAATGCGAATTCAACCGCGACACGGGCTGGCAAGAGCTTGGTGACCTGGGCTTCGAACCAGTGAGAATGGTGGCCATCGACGAAGACTGGTCAGCCCTCAGGTTTAAAAGAGCAGAAGCAATAAAGAAGATGACACGCGGCTCCGCTATGTCCGCCGAAGGGCGCAGAAAAGTTGCATTATCAAAAAAACCTAAAAGCGGAAATCAACGGTCAAAGAACTGAACGTCAATGATTACGGTTAACCTTATATACAACGTGTGACTATGGGGTTGGAAGAGGACATCAAGCAGGAACGATTCATAAATGAGTTTGAAAAAGCAATGGTGAATATACTTTTCACCGGGAGTTGGCTGCATAACGTCAATGCAGGGCGCCTTAAACCCCATGGGATTACGCCCGAACAATTCAATGTGCTACGGATTCTGCGCGGAAGCGCGCCCAAACCGCTTATGCTTGCCGATATCAGTTCGCGCATGATTGACAAAAACAGCAATGCAACTCGCCTGGTCGAAAAGTTGCGTCAAAAAGGTCTTCTGAAACGTGAAATATGCGACAGCAATCGACGTCAGGTCGATATCTCTATCACGGAAAAGGGTTTGGCGGTCCTTAAAAAAATTGATCAGGAATCGGACGAATGGATGGCTACCTTAAAAAACATCTCAAAAACCGAGGCTGCTGAATTAAACCGTATTCTTGACAAGTTGCGTGGATAAAGGTTGTCATTACAATAATTGTACAAACTTTATTTAGGGGATTTGTGTTGATTACCGAAAGGATGGTTATGAAAACAGTATTACACAAGGCCGCTACGCGTGGCCATGCAAATCATGGATGGCTCGACACTCATCATACCTTTAGTTTTGGACATTACTATGATCCCATGCGCGTGAATTTTGGTGCGTTAAGGGTATTGAATGACGACATCGTGGAAGGCGGGCGCGGTTTCGGACGACACCCGCATGACAACATGGAAATAATCTCCATCCCGTTGTATGGTGATCTCGAACACCAGGACAGCATGGGGAATGTTGGTGTGATCAAACAACACGACGTTCAAATCATGAGTGCCGGCACCGGAATTTTCCACTCCGAATACAATAAGAATCCTGACAAAAAGGTCAACTTTCTTCAGATCTGGGTCTTCCCGAAGCAGCGGAATATCAAACCAAACTATGATCAGAAGACATTCCGGCCGGAAGACCGTGTCAACAAACTGCAGTTGATTGTCTCCCCAGACAGGAACGACGAAAGCGTGTGGATCAACCAGGATGCCTGGTTTTATTTGGGCAATTTGAAAAAGGGCTTCAAAGCAGAGCAGGTGCTCAACCAATCCGAAAACGGTTTTTACCTTTTTGTGACTGACGGAAGTGTAGCCGTAAATGAACAGCAACTTAGCCGGCGGGATGGACTTGGTGTGTGGGATACCGACAAAATAAACATCGAAGCGCAGGAAGATTCCGAACTGCTCATTATGGAAGTGCCCATGAATTTTGAGGCTTAACAACTCTCAGACTATGCGAAAATCGACAGCGATAGAAC
>JAEZDW010000456.1 GCA_023417955.1 Bacteroidota bacterium | reverse complement strand
CTGTCGGTTCGTACATTCTCCTTTGGGAATCCGATCTCATTACAAATACGCTTTGCTGTAGATAATGCGCGCTTTGCCGGACTGGACAACACAACGTCTGGGTGAAGGTCTTTTTCCTTAAGACGTTTTCCCATGCGTGGGGCATCGCGTTTACCGCGCTCATTCAGCGGCCGTTGCAAATCGCTTAAATCGGGATCATCCCAGCTGGACTTGGCGTGGCGAATAAGGTAGACAGTCTTCATAAGCGACAACATTTTTTTGCTCAGCAGGCTTAAGTTAAGGGTAATACATGAATTAGTCCTCGGATTGTTAGTGGCGGCGCCGCTCGACAGGGAAAAAAATCATGGTTGTGTTATCTTCGCGCCATGTTCAGGCTTAGCAAACAGACCCGTCGGAAGATCCGGTACGCCATTGTGTATCGGTTCGTCAGGCTGCTGATCGCCATGTCTCGTGTCACGCCGCGGATAATGTGGCTTAAGCTTTGTGGCCTGATTGGAGTGATTGCCTACCCTTTCGCGAAACAGACGCGAACGCTGATTCAAAGACACCTGGCGATGGCTTACAAGTCCGAAATGTCACCTGCTGAGGTAAAGATGCTTTCCAAAAAGGTATTCCGTTATCTGGCGATGAACACGGGTGAAATGTTGCGCGCAACCCGAATTGAAACCTGGGATCAGCTCGCGGAATTTCTTGAAGTCACCGGCTACGAAAACTTTACGAACGCAAATGCCAGGGGCAAAGGCGTCATCTTTCTGACGTGTCACCTCGGAGCTTTCGATCTACAGGTGAGCACGATGGCATTGAAGGGTCTCAATCCAAATATTATCGGTACCCCTTTGAAAGACGAACGACTCAACGAACTGCTGTGGAATTACCGGAACAAGTACGGCGCCGTTGCCATTGAACGAGGTAGGGAGACTTTCCGTCTTATAAAGGTGCTTAAATCTGGCGGGTCCGTGGCGCTGCTTATCGATCAGGATACACGCGTGAAAAGTACCTTCTTTGACTTTTTTGGGATTCCCGCGTCGACGCCGGTAGGCGTAACAGTACTTGCTTTAAAGACCGGAGCCGCGGTGGTGCCGACGTACATTTATCTTGGACAAGACTGGAAACAACACATGGTTATCATGCCCGAAGTTCAGCTGACTGTTACAGGTGACGAGGACGCGGATATCAACCAAAACACACAAATGCTGACGACACTCACCGAAAGCATAATCCGTCAGCATCCGGAACAATGGGTATGGATGCACGAGCGCTGGAAGACGCGCACCGGCGATGTGGATGTTACATCTTGAAGATGAAGTAGACGGCGAGAACCAGAAATCCGAAGCCGATAAGGTGGTTTAGTCGAAACGTCTCATTCCGGAAAAACACAAGGGAGAAAATTACGAAAACCGTGAGGGTGATGACTTCCTGAATCACCTTCAGTTCCATCAGGGAAAATGGCCCGCCATGTTCCCGGTATCCGATTCGGTTTGCCGGTACCTGCAATACATATTCAAAAAAAGCTATGCCCCAGCTAACAAGAATAATTGTAACCAGTGACATGTTTTGACCCCACTTCATGTCTTTGAAGCGCAGGTGCCCATACCATGCAAAGGTCATGAACGTGTTGGAAAGAACAAGAAGGAGGATGGAATAGAAGCCACGCATACAGAAAGCTTCTGCAAAAGTAGTGTCCGGAAAGTGATTCCGCACTGAGGCGATCAGAAATCTTTTTCGGGCGATCGGTCATGAAAAAAGGACCGCTTCACTTCGGTCCTTAATCCATTTACTTCACCAGTTTTTTGTATCGTATTCGGTGAGGCTGGTCATCGCCGAGGCGTTTACGTTTGTTCTCTTCGTATTCGCTGAAGCTGCCTTCGAACCATGTCACTTGCGAGTCGCCTTCAAAGGCAAGGATGTGCGTACAAACACGATCCAGGAACCAACGGTCGTGGGAAATGATTACGGCGCACCCGGCAAAGTTCTCGAGGGCTTCTTCAAGCGCACGCAGCGTGTTTACGTCAAGATCGTTTGTCGGCTCATCCAGGAGCAGGAGGTTGCCGCCTTGTTTCAAGGCAATGGCAAGGTGAACACGGTTGCGCATTCCTCCGGAGAGTTCCTTGATTTTCTTTTGCTGATCCGTTCCGTTGAAGTTGAACTTGCCAACGTAAGCGCGGGAGTTGATTGTTTTGCCGCCGAGTTCGATAAGTTCATTTCCACCGGTGATGGCCTGCCAAACGGTATCCTCAGGTTTAAGGTCGTCATGCTCCTGATCAACGTAGGCGATCTTCACAGTTTCACCGACGGAAAACGTTCCGGCATCCGGCGTTTCTTTTCCTATGATCATTTTAAACAAGGTCGTCTTACCTGCGCCGTTAGGACCAATGATTCCGACAATACCGGCAGGTGGCAGGGAGAACGTGAGGTTTTCATAGAGCAGTTTGTCACCGAAGGCTTTAGCCACACCGTTCGCTTCGATGACCTTGTTGCCAAGCCGCGGCCCGTTGGGGATGAACAACTCGAGCTTTTCTTCCTTCTCTTTTGTTTCCTGGCTAAGGAGTTTCTCGTAGGCACTTAAGCGGGCCTTTCCTTTTGCCTGGCGTCCCTTCGGGTTCATGCGCACCCAGTCAAGTTCGCGTTCAAGGGCCTTTTGACGTTTTGATTCACCTTTCTCTTCCTGGGCAAGGCGTTTCTGTTTTTGATCGAGCCATGAAGAGTAGTTTCCTTTCCAGGGTATTCCTTCTCCGCGGTCAAGTTCAAGAATCCATCCTGCCACGTTGTCAAGGAAGTAACGGTCGTGGGTCACCGCGATGACGGTACCCTTGTATTGCTTCAGGTGTTGTTCGAGCCAGTGCACCGACTCGGCGTCGAGGTGGTTGGTAGGTTCGTCCAGCAGAAGCACATCCGGTTCCTTCAGGAGTAAACGGCATAGCGCAACGCGTCTTTTTTCACCCCCGGAAAGATGTTCAATACTCGCGTCGGGCGGAGGGCACCGCAGTGCATCCATTGCTCTCTCGAGTTTATGATCGAGTTCCCAGGCGCCTACTGCGTCAAGTTTTTCCTGGATTTCACCTTGTTTGGTAATCAGCTTGTCCATTGCGTCAGGATCTTCCATCACTGCCGGGTCGGCAAACTTTTCGTTGATCGCTTCAAATTCCTTCAGCAATGAAACCGTTTCCTGAACCCCTTCTTCGACAATCTCCTTTACCGTCTTGCTTTTGTCAAGCTGTGGTTCCTGCTCGAGTAATCCAACGGAGAAGCTGAGATCTGAAACAACTTCACCCTGGAACTCTTTGTCAATACCTGCAATGATGCGAAGCAATGATGATTTACCGGAACCGTTAAGACCAAGAACGCCAATCTTTGCTCCGTAAAAAAAGGAGAGATATATGTCTTTTAGTACTTGTTTGTTCGGGGGATAGATTTTGTTCACCCCGGCCATCGAGAAAATAATTTTTTCGTCCGCCATGCCTGTTTATCGTGAGTTGCTTATTCTGAATGAAACTGAGAACGATTGCTGAATCAGGGCGCAAATATGGTGAAAAAACCGTGGCGGGGGTAATTACGCTGTGATAATCGGGGAAATGAATGATTTAAGCCAATGTGTGGTCGTGAACTTTTCAGACTTAGACTTGCTTTTTCTGGAAATATCGGGTTTCGTTTTCGGTCGAAATGACCGGGAATGTTACAGGTTTTGCAAATTGACTCTGGCGAAATAAAAAAACCCTGTATTTGATAATATGAATTAAATTTTATTTTTGCGAAAAATTAAAAGGAGGAATTATGTACTGGACCCTAGAACTTGCCTCTTA
>JAEZDW010000450.1 GCA_023417955.1 Bacteroidota bacterium | reverse complement strand
CTACAAATAGCTACCGCGAGTGTATCGCCTCGGACAGTCTCTTCCACGATGCGAGATTGATGCTGTCATTGCTGGATCTCGTCGCAAAGAAAAACCCTGAAGCCGCTCTGAAGCATATCGATCGCGTTCTCACTTACGACTCACTGCAAAAAACAGCATTGCTCTTTCGCGCTATCCTCGCGCACGAAAGAGACCGGCGTCAATGCATCAAAGATCTTACGTCGTTGCTCTCGGTAAGTCCCGACCACCTTATCGCATTGTTGTTGCGCGGAACTTATCTGACGAATGACGGAAAATTCGACCAGGCATTTTCCGATTTCCATAAAGTAGTCAAGCAGACTGAGCTCAGCGACAACGCGTTCCAGGGGCAACAAACATGGAGTGACAAGAAGATTGATCTCCAGAATGTAGGCGCCTATACTGTCAGACGAGTCTATGGGCTCGACGAGGAGGACGGGGTAAAATTAAAACAAGCCTATTGCCATATTGTCATTGAAGAGTTTGATAAAGCTATTGCGACGATTGAGAGTATTTCCGAGCCGAAGACGGAACCACTGGCCATGTATCTGATGGCGGTCGCCTATGAGCATAAGGGAAATCACGGTGACGCGCTGACGTATTATAACAAGGCGCTCGCGTTGGATAACGACATTGCTGATGCGCATAAAAAACGTGGCATCTATGCGCAGGAACTAAAAGACTGGAAGCAGTCAATTGTTGATCTGACCGATGTACTCAGACTCAACCCGGAGTCATACGTCATCTATCGTATACGTGGCGTCTCCTATTATAATGTTGACGAATTCAGGAAGGCCATTGAAGACTACGACAACTACCTCAAACACGACAGTTCCAACCGTGAAATCATTGGCTATCGGGCAATGGCGTATTTGAAAAGTAATCAACGTCTTAAGGCATATTCCGATTTTTCGTTGGCTTACAATCGTGGCATGATTGATTTTACAGACGCATCCCGCCTGATTGATTCTGTTTTCCTCGCAGGCGACACGACATCTGCCATGGCTTACACCTACCAGATTGCGCAGTACATGCCCTCGTTCACGGAAGGTTGGGCGAAGAAGTTCAAGGTCCACCTCGAACGCGACGAGTGGGCACCTATAGAGCGGGATATAAGAATCGCGGTCTCAAATAGTCGCGTTGACGCGGAAAAATCCAACCGTTCGTTCTTGCTTACAGTCTCCGGAATGGTCTATGTCAGGAATCGTCGCGAAAGTGATGCGCTGAAAGCTTTTGATGAAGCGATCAAGATTGACAAGACGAATGCTATGGCATACCTTGAACGCGGAAAGACATTGATGAAAATTGGGAAAAGATCCAAGGCGGAAAGCGACTTCCGGGTCGCACATTCGCTGGGCAGTGAACAGGCGAAACAACTGCTGGCCAACCTTACAAAGTAGTTGCCCTCATCATACGACCCATTACGTCCCTGAGACTCAGTACTATAAAAGCAACAGACTATGTGGTCAACCGACTCCCTGTGGTTTGAAGTCGCCGTCGTCAGCATAATATTCGCTGTCGGAAACATGGCGATGGGTCATTTTGAAGAAAGAACGCCGGTCTGGAGACGGATTGGAAAATACATTCTCTCGGTGACTATTGTCTGCGTCATCTCAATATTTGCCGGTCGAGGCATTGCTGTTGCACTTATTGTGGCTTCCTTGATTCCGGTTCTTTATATTCATGCCTGGTATTTACCACGAAAAAAGGGAATCAACGGCTGGACAGGCGAACCAAAGCGCAAGTACTACGAATTCAGAGGCTGGAACACAGATGTATTTCGCGACAAGAAATAATCTGCCTATCGTTCGTCTACTGGTTAACACAGTTTTAGTATGATGCGTGTAACGTCGCCGATATACGCTGGCACCCCGTTTTCGGGTAAGAAATCACAGGTTGGCTTATGGAAGAACTGTTAAAGAAAATCATTGCATATATCCGACGTTTCTTTCGCGACGTTCTCCACTACCGCACCGAAGACCTGCCGTACTACCTTACCATTCTCTTCGCACTGATGATTTTTGTTGTGGCGATAAACGGATTCGTCGACCTGACGGAAGAACTGGCCGAAAACAATCTCGAGGAATTTGACCGGCTTGTAACCAAAGAAGTTACCAGCTGGCGCCGCGACTACCTGACACCGGTGTTGACTTTTATTACCGAAGTCGGCGATACCATTGGTTACATTGTGGTTATCGGATTACTCATAACTTTCTTTTTGATCCGGCGGTACAACTGGAAATATATTCTGCAGACTGTAGCAGTCCTGCTGCTGGCGACGTTATCAAACATGGCCATAAAGGAATACGTCAATCGTGCGCGTCCGACTGCGGAACATCTCGTTTCGGTATCCACGCTCAGCTATCCAAGCGGACATGCCATGAGCGCAATGGGATTTTATGGATTCCTTATATTTCTGACGATACGGTATAAAATGAACCGGCTGCTCAAAATATGTTTGGTGAGTCTGCTCGCCTTACTTATTTTCCTGATCGGTATCAGCCGTATTTACCTCGGTGTCCACTTCCCCTCCGACGTGGTCGCAGGATTTATAGGTGGATTGATTTGGATAGCATTTTGTGCGATTGTTTTTGACGTCATCGATCTCATGCGGAAACGAAAGCTTCGGAAAAACCAACAGATAAGCCACAACGGGACCGATGGACGTCAGGAGAAATAAACTAAGAAACGAAAGAACGAATCATGAAGAAAGTAAAGAGTTACGCTGCACAAGGCCCGGATGTGCCGCTCGCACCTTTTCAAATTACGCGTCGAACACCGGGACCATCTGATGTTCGTTTTGAAATCCTGTATTGCGGCGTCTGTCATTCCGATATTCACCAGGTTCGAAACGAATGGGGCGGATCAATATACCCTATGGTACCCGGTCATGAGATCGTTGGCCGCGTTAAGTCCGTAGGCGAGAGCGTTTCTAAATTTAAAGTGGGCGACTTGGCCGCTGTCGGATGTCTCGTCGATTCATGCCGCACATGCGACAACTGCAGACACGGCATGGAACAGTATTGTCGCAATGGATCTGTCGGCACATACAACAGCTACGAACGCGACGGAGTTACTCCCACATATGGTGGTTATTCCAAAGAAATTGTAGTGCATGAGGATTTTGTGCTGAAAGTACCGGGTAACCTGGCACTTGAGGGTGTTGCGCCACTCTTGTGTGCAGGAATAACAACCTGGTCGCCTTTACGTCACTGGAACATCGGACGGAGCCATCGCGTAGGTGTTTCCGGCCTTGGTGGCCTCGGGCATATGGCTGTCAAATTTGCAGCGGCATTCGGTGCGGAGGTAACGATGCTCAGTACCTCACCAAAGAAAGAAGCTGACGCGAGACGACTCGGTGCTCAAAAGTTCCTCCTGACGACGAATAGCCAAAACATGAAACAGCACCGCGGCTATTTTGACTTCATCATTGATACCGTGTCCGCCCCGCACGACTACAACGCGCTGCTGAAACTGCTCGCAACCAATGGTACCCTTATTTGCGTTGGAGCACCACCCAACCCCGTTGAGATCGGTGTGTTTAACTTGCTGGCACACCGTAAGAGTATTGCGGGTTCAATGATTGGAGGGCTGCCGGAAACCCAGGAGATGCTCGCCTTTTGTGGCGTCAATGAAATTGTTTCCGATGTCGAAGTGATCGACATGGGCTATATCAACGATGCCTATGACCGCATGCTCGCAGGGGATGTACGTTATCGCTTCGTCATAGACATGGCTACGCTCTAAGATTCTTATTCAAAAGATAGCAACTGCTCAACACGAACCGTGACGGGACCGATTAGTCCTGCAGGTAGTAAGGGCGCCTCTGCGAAAGGATTCATCCACGCATTTGGAAGTCGTTTGACGTTTGAACTCATCCGCCGGTACTCAGCAGGGAGTTTTGCGTCACCGACAAGTCCGTTGTTGATGGTGTTTACAACTTCGACAGTTATGGTATTCGAACCTGGTCGCGCGACATTCGTGATGTCAAGCCGGAAAGGTGTATGCCACGCGGTGCCAATATTCACACCGTTGACGAACACCTCTGCTATCTCCTTTACGTCGCCAAGTTCCAGAATGATTCGCTGCTTCTGCTTAAACGCGTTTTGATCAAGCATAAAGGTATGCTCATACGCGGCCAGTCCTGAGTAATGGCGTATGCGTTCGTCACCAGATTCGTTAAGCGGGATCAGTGTGTTCATCGTATCGAGCGGAGGCGCGTTTTTCGTTTTATCGAAACGTACGACCCAGGGCCCGTTCAACTCTTTCACCGCCGATGCTGACGTCGTTACGGTGTGATGCTTACCACCGCGCGACCACGACCACGTGCCTTCACCTGATACGAGCACGCCGCCGTCAGCAAATCTCCAGCTGACGTTTTGATTGAGTTCGTCGTAGACAGACTTACCGTTCAGGACTACATCTTCAAAAGCTGCTGGAGTTCCTTTTTTGAATACAATAAACAATGATTCGTGGGGCTCCAGGTACAACGGTATCGAAGTGCCCTCCGCTGTTTGTGTATACAATGAAATATCTGTCACAGCGCCTGTGGATGGATTCCATTGCTGTGGGATCATGCCCTTCACACGGAACGTCACAACCTGACGGGTAGGGGTATTTTGTTTGTTTCTGATGAAAAAGATTTCTTCACCCGCAGTACGGCGGTGGATCCAGTCGATGTTTGCCTGATCTTCCTCCCTCAAATATAAATCCGGACCAATACCCATTACATTCAATACGTCACGTACAGTTCTGCCCCAAACTACTTTGCCTTTGCCCAGGGCTTTTTCTGATTTGGTATTCAGGTCAGTGCCCCAGACCCTGTCCGCAATTGTTTTCACCCGCGCATCATTGGCTGCGCGATTCGAAAGGCCCGCCGCCAATTCCGGTTTGCCCCCGATGATCACAGCGCCTTTTTCAATCATGCTTTCAATCTTTTGCAGTACATCCGGATTCATTGACGTATTATCCGATGGAAGAACGAGTACGGCATAAGATTGCCCGTGCGGAAGTACAATGCGGTTGTCGCGGACGTCCATCAACGTAAGTATTGCTTCGCTGTTCACAACATCGTAGTCATAGCCGTACCCGAGTCCTTCCCTGAGTGTTTTTGGTCCGGTGAAATTCGGGGCTTCATCGCCGTAATAGAAGGCTGCGTCGGCGACAAATTCGCCCTGCTGCAGCATGTAGCTACACCGTGACAGGTACTCGTGAAATGCAGCTGATTTCGACCACCATCCGTTGGTTGTATTTATCAGCGTTCCAAAGTTGTAAACCCAGCCGGGACTTCCTGACTCGGGAGGAGTATGCGGGAAGGTATGATAAACGAAACGGTTTAAGCCTTCACACATCGCGCGGTCGGCGAGCGGTTTCAGTTCGTTGGGTCCTTCCTGCCAAAGCCACACACTGGTGAACGATTCCGCTTCAACGTACTTTTTGTTGTAGAGGTGCGCTGCGCTCGATATCCCCTTTACTACCTGCAACAGTTCCAGCTGCGGATGTTTGTTCCAGAACTCACCACGTGGAATGGAAACGGACCCCAGTGCTTTCAGATCTTCGAATGGAACGTTATGTAGTGGCTGACCCGGTCCCCCTGCTTCAGCAGCGAAACCAATACCGTAGTCGTTGCAAATCTTTGTGCCGAGCCGGTAGTGATTTTCAATAATCAGATCCGACAGCGTTTTACGAAAGTCGAAAAGAAAACGCTCACTTGTTGTGCTATCAGCAACATGAAAGCCATCAAGAACAGGGAGAAATTTGTCAATTGAATATCCTTTGCGTTTTTGGAATTCATCGGGAAGCAATGGCGTCCATACCGCGGAGTTTACCTCGTAACTATCCGCGTAGAGATACTTCAGGGATCGGCCCCGAAGATCACCGGTTATGGGAAGGAGGCGGTTAAAAATGTAGTTGAGGTTGTGTTCCTGAGCAGCGGCACTGAAGTGGTCAGGCATAAGACCGCGCGAATTAGGACTGGGTATCGCGAGTGGCTGACCTGTTGGCGCGCAGACGTACCTGACGATGCGCCACTTGCCGGGAGGAACGCTCCATTTGATTTTTCCGTCGACGCGTTTAAGCGGCAGCACTTTGATGTCGTTCGGATTGACGACGGAATCTGCATTTAACGGATGGGCTAACAGGGCGACCTCACGGAAAAAGACAGGAAGTCCTGTTTTCGGATCGCGGTTCTGAATCACGGGGCGATTGCCGTATTTGTCAGGAATAGTCGGAAATGGGATTGTACCATTGAAAACGCGGGGCCCTGTGACGATGGTATCACGTCTGAACAAACCCATTGCCCCGTGCTCCGGCGTTACCCAGCTTCCGCCGGCGTTCCAGCTGCTTGCGAAAGTAAGCCCGATTTCTAATCCGAGGCGGTCACCTTCGCGAATCGCATGATTAATTGCATGAAGTGATTTGTCGCTGAGGAAAGCAGGTCCCGCAGGAATTACATTGTCAGGATCAACAAGCACGCCGATGTCCCAGATGTCAAAGCCACCCATTCCCTTGCGCCTGGCCTCTTCCATTTCGAATGTTATCTGACCAAGGCTTGCATTGCCATTCAGCCACGGCCAAAGTGCTTTTGGTCGCGCCTCAACAGGCGGATTCTTGAAACCTGATTCAAGGGATGTTTTTGAATCGGCCTGTCCCCATACATGCGCATAGGCTAACAGTGATAGTAAAACAAAGATGTAGTTGCGTTTCTTAATTCTCATTACCCCAAAGCTTCGTATTGTTTTGTTTTGACTTCCGCCACGCATCACGCCAGCGGTGAATATCCACCGGGTTGATCTGTGACAGCGTCGCGCGTTCTGCTTTTGACGGAATTGCAGGTACACCCGTAGATACCGATTGATACCAATATGCAACACTGCGCAGGTCGAGTACAAGCACGTTGTTATGACCATGCTCGATGGTAAAACGAAGAGATTTATCAAAGTAAATGGGATCGGTAATGTGGAAGCGGTACACATGTGTTCTTCCGATCCACCCCGTTTCCCAGGAGCGATCAGTCGTATTCACACGTGGATAACCAAAGTACGGGTGCTGAAAATGTTCTTTCGGAGACCATGATGTATTGAAGTAGTCTTCCGTTCCTGTTCCGCTCAGTGTAGGCGTCTTGCTGCCGTCGATGAAAATCATATCATCACCTTCTCCATACCAGATTGGGGAGGGACATTGAATGTAGTAGTTGACACCGACAAACTGCCCCTTACCTTTTATATCTGCAAACAGGTAGTTGGATGCGCCGGTCTTGTTGTTGCCGACATCACCAAGTGTTGCCCATTCATTTTCACCTTCGTCTGCGGTCGTTTCTGTAAGTTCCTGGTTGTACCAGGCGTGAAAGCGCCCCATATCCGAAGGCAGCTTGTCCATTTCATAATAATCGACGTAATAATAAAACGCGTCGATATTACGGTCAGACTGATTCTCAATTTCAATACGCGCGCCGCGCTCGAATGGCATCGCGAAGTAACTCACCAGCGCTTTTGCATCACCGGGCGCAGCAACCAGTGGCTGGGATTGAAACGCGTACCATTCGTTCCAGCCTTGTCCGAAAAATGAACCAAGTGGCGCGTGAACGGAAGGCTGACTGTTCCCATCCCAATACATCCGGATAACGAGATCATCGCGTTTGAGTGTCCCCGGATCAGGAGCAATAGTGATCCAGATGTGGTTGATGACACCGGCACCCCTGACGTCAAACAGCGTTCGTTTTTCGCCGGGTTTAATGCTTTCAAACCGGTCGTTGTTACCACCTGTCGTGTCATAACTGCTGATCCGTTTTGACCGGATGCCCTTTTTGATTGTCGCTATGGAGAACAGATCGTTTGTAGGGAGCTGTGCCATCGCCATGTTTGCGATTAGCACCAACGCAGCCAGTGCATACTTTGTCCTGGTGTTCATGGTTGTTAAGTTTAGGTCAAACTGTTACAATCGGAGGGTGTGGGTATCCTGTACTTCCCCAACTCCTTAAGTCAAAAGTTAGCCAATGAAGACCGCTGCTACAACCGGTATCTGGACATTCACACGCTTTGAATGATTTTTATCACATGTACTTTTTTGGAGCGCACTTAGTTTTGAATTGCTGTAAACCAGTTTACCTTCGGAACCATTTTCATCACCCGTGAAGAAGCTGTTAAAACTAGCTGTTTGTCTTGTTGCAGTCGTTACTGCTTGTCAGCCTGTGGAGAATAAGGACTCATCAGCCGTTGACAGTCTTGACATACACGATCGAAACTTCGACATTCTCAATGTGCCCCGTTCGTTCGCTATCGGCGAGGAACTCGACGGCGGCACGGTTGAGGTTGCCGGAAGGCAGATCCTGCTTCGTGACTTTCTGCCGTCGCTTTATATTCCGGACACCTTGTACCACGCGCAGACGGGGACACCCGATTTTATTATTACATCGGTTCAGATACTTCAGGGAACATTTTTTTCAGATTCCGGAAAATGCCAACAACGATCGCTGGTGTTATGCACCCGTGGCGATTACGTCGACGGTGAGGCATACGACCTGTTCTTCGTTGCCCTTGGAAAGTCGAACCAGGTCGCCGTTGCCGGCAAACAAACCTTTGAAGGTTCACATGGCAAGGCGTCTACAGAACTGTCAGTATCCCTGATCGATCTTCCTGCTGATGACAAATGTTCATTGTTACTGGTAACCTCGCAGAGTGAAAATGGTCAGGAGGATCTTTATCGCGAACGATGGGCAGAGATTTTCATAGCATCAGGAAGGGGATTTCGTCCCCTGCTCAAACTGCAGCTTGAGGAAACCTTCATTCAGGACTATGAAGCTGACCGCGATGGCGATGACGTGCAGGATACGAGTTCTAAGGTTCAAAAGCTGGAAGTATTACCTTCAACGAGCAACGAGCTTCACGATATCAAAGTAACGTTTGAGCTAAGCGAGAACGGCGTTGTGGTACGTAAGGGAAGTGAGATCTATCGCTTTGATGGCCAGTATTACGGCAAGGCAGAATAGAAGAGACCAAACCCTCATGCACAACGATATCTCTTTCAGTACAACCCCCTTTATCCTGGCGAATCCAGAGGCGTAGCCTCGCACTAATCTTGTAAGGACGGACTTCAGTCCGTTTGGGTTGAAAGAGGAACATCTGAGTTGGCACTACCCACAAAGCTATCTACTCATAGC
>JAEZDW010000443.1 GCA_023417955.1 Bacteroidota bacterium | reverse complement strand
GTCCGCAGGTCTTGGTCCGGACGTAGTTGATTGTGAATTGACTGTTTACCACTTCAAGGTGACACGTCCGGAGTTTCGGTCGGAGCTTGCCAAACTTAACTATGTAGGAAAAACGCCTGGTTACATACCGGGAGTTTTTGAGTATAAGTCCGTTGCGCGTGCAGATTCTGCGTTGTCAACATATCCGCGGTTTCAATCATTTCAAAGTTCGCTTGCAATTGAAGGGCTCGCCGATCCCAATGTGAAGTATACGGGAGGCTTTTCATTGTTCGGAAAGTCAATTTCCGGGGCTTCTGTAAGCCGTGATGAAGCCAAGGTTGAGATATTTCACAATGGAGTTCGCAAGTTCGTCGGACGTTCAAGTGAGTTTACATTTAAGGAGTCAAGCGTATTCTCTAATCAGGCGAAGATCACTATATATCACGGGCAGGATTCGATCTTTCACCCGCGCGCGAGGTTCAAATATTCATCAAGCGGTGACTCCATTCAAAATATGATCATCCGAAAGGATAAAGGCGGGATGAAGCACACGCCTTACTCGTCATCTTTTTTCAATATTGATTTTGCTACTGATGTCATACGATGGGATTTCGCTGCCGATAGCATGAACCTTTCAATCGACGGTGCACGCAACACCGTACCGCTCGTGATTGAATCGGTTGATTATTATGATGAGGAAGATTACCGGCTGCTGAGAGGTCATGGATTCAAGTTCCATCCGGTGGCCCTTATCGCGAATTATTGCCTGCGAAACAATGTGCGTGAATTTTACTCCGGCGACATCTCTCTTTCAACAGGAATAGAAACGCGTGACATCAAGGCGGCGATTGAATTTCTTTCCGAAAAAGGCCTTCTGTTTTATGATGTGAAAACGGATAGAGTTACCGTCAAAAACAAGCTGATCCTGTTGTATCAGGGCGCGCGTGGTGAAAGTGATTATGATAACCTGAAAATATTATCGGTGATCGATAGTGCAGCCAATGCTACCATAAATTATAAGGATGGCTATATGACGGTCCGTGGTGTGGATGAATTTAAAGTAAGTGACTCGCTCAATGTTCGTATCACGCCTGATAGCAGCATAATCACGTTGCTTCAAAATCGCGACATCAAATTTGACGGAACGATCAACGCCGGAAACTTTGAAATCAGCGGAAAAGGTTTCCTTCTGAAATACGACAGCTTTTACATCAATCTTCAACACATAGACTCCATCAACTTCTATGTGATGGAAAAGAATTCACGCGGTCAGATGATCAGAAGGAAGGTCAATAATTCTATGGTGAGCGCAGATTCAAGTGCGGCAGCAATTGGCGGATTGGGCAGCCCGTCGAGCTCATCCGGAACTCTTTATATCAGCAAGGGTGGAAATAAATCAGGAAAGGAAAAAATACCTCAGTTTCCCCGCCTCGATGCGAGTGCCGGTGGTGTAATCTATTTCGACAGGCCGGAGGTTCTTGCCGGTGCTTATGACAAGTCTGTGTTCTTTGTCGTGCCGCCATTTAAACTGGATAGTCTCAACGACGCGGATCCAAGTTCAATCAACTTTGACGGTACTTTCAATTCAAGTGGAATATTCCCCGCCTTTAAGGAGAAACTACACACGCAGCCGGATAAGTCACTTGGTTTCACGCATAACATTCCCCAGGCCGGATATCGCCTGTACAATGGTGATGGTAACGTGAAAGGGTCGCTTTCAATGGATAATCGCGGCCTGCGCGCTAACGGTTCGATTGAATACCTTGCGGCCAAACTCAGTTCTTCTGACTTTGTATTCTATCCGGACTCCGTGTTGGCTCGCGGTGAACTGGCGACAATTGAAGAAAAGCAATTCGGCTCGGTACTTTTCCCACAGGCCAGGATGGTCAACTACAACATGAAGTGGTATCCGAAGCAGGATAAGATGGAATTAAAGAATTTGAACGCGCCGTTTGAGTTCTATAACTCCACAGCACAAATGCGTGGTACCGTAACGATCTCCAAAGATGGTGTCGGTGGAGCCGGAAGATTTGAAAGCCGCGGAACGGAACTTGTGTCCCGTTACATGAAATTCTCCGGTAAGGAGTTTGGCGCCAACCATGCGCGCTTAAAAGTTAAGTCGGAAGATCCGGAAAAACCGCTGCTCACCGGTACGGACGTGAGCATGCGCTTCAATCTTGAGGAGAACTATGCCGACGTTAGTCCGGAAGTCGCTGGTGTTGCAGCGATCGATTTCCCGTATGCACAGTTTAAGACATCAATTTCAAGAATGCGATGGGATGTCGATGAACAAAAAATCACGATGGAGAAAGATCCTGATCAGCCACTTGAGGATTCGTATTTCTATACAACAAGAAAGGATCTGGACTCGCTTCGGTTCAATGCCGAAAAGGCCGTGTACGATCTGAAGACGCAGGAACTGAAGGTAAGCGGCATTCCGTATATTATCGTGGCGGACGCAATGATCACGCCTGAGAACAACGAAGTTCTTATTCTTGAGAACGCGAAGATCGGTACGCTGACAAATACCACCATCATTCTTGACACGCTCAATGCTTATCACCGCCTGACGGAAGGTGTTGTTGATATTAAATCACGGAAAGAATTCTCGGGACACGCAACGTATCAGTACGTTAACTTATTGAGCGACACATTTTCGATCAAGATGACTGATTTTCACCTGGAGCCAATAAGCACTGAGGAAAAAACCAGACGGAGCTCAAAACGCGTACAAACCCGGGCAACAATGCAAACCGTGGCAACGGGCGCCGTGACAGACAAAGATCATCTGGTACTTGGCGCGGGAATGTTCTACAAAGGAGACATGACGATGTACGCCACACGCCCGGCGCTTCAGCTGAGCGGATTTCTGAAGCTCGATATTAAAAATATCAAAGAACCCACGGCGTGGATTCAATACGAACAAAGTGGTGATGAGACCGATATCCTCGTGGATTTTGAAAAAGCAGTTACCGAAGAGGGGGACCAGGTAAATGCCGGCTTACATTTTGGTCAAAACGATGGCGAGCTTTATATCACCTTCCTGACCAAGAAAAAGAATATCGACGATGACGATTTCTTCCTGCCCAGCGGCATGCTGCACTACGATACGGCTACCTCAGAATTTAAGATCGAAGACATTGAAAAGGCGCGGGGTAACAAACTTTCAGGTAAGGTATTCGCCTACAACGATGAGGATACCCGCGTACGATTTGAAGGTCCTGTGAAACTGGTTCGCGGTACAAAAGGATTTGACGTCAGTTCCACCGCCATTGGGCAGGGCAACATGAATACGGGTGAGATCAGCATGAATTCGTTCCTGTTGCTCAATTGCGATGTGCCTGCAGCTGCGTTTGATTTGATGGCGAAACGAATTCAGGAAGTCATTCAAAATGAAGGTGCTGACGAAGGACTTGGTGATCCGACTGAGTTACTTTACAAAATTGCTGATCTGGTCGGCGAAAGAGCTACGCAGGACTTTGAACAAAGAAGCCAACAGGGGTATGTGTCGCTCGGAACAATACCTCAATTGGCAAAACCCATTGCATTCTCCAATGTTCAGTTGAAATGGTCACCCGAACGAAAGGCATTTTACAGCGAAGGCAAAATTGGCATTTCCAACATACTTCGGAACGACATCAATGGCGCCTTTGAGGGATATATGGAGGTACGCAAAAACGAGGATGGCGCTCCCGTGTTCCATGTTTTCTTTAAGACGTCACCGGAAGCGTGGTATTATTTCGGATTTGAAGATAACCGCTTGCTGATCCATTCTTCTCATGATGAATTCAATACGATTATTGCGAAGAAGACAAATGCAGGCAAGACGAAAATCGGCGAGGTGGCATTCATTCCGGGAAGCGACGATGAAACACTAACATTCATAAATCAATTCCGGAAGAATTACCTCGGCAATGATGTGCCATACAGTTTGTACGAATCGCCACCTTCTTTGCAACAGGAGTCAACAGCGCCTTACGTTCCTGCGATAATCCCTGCCGATACTGACAGACGTAAGACTGAAACCGAACCCGCTGACGAAGGCTTTGGCCCGGTTCAGAAGGAAGAACAGCCAAAGAAACAAAAACGTCAGAAGCGTAATAAGAATCAGGAACAACAGGATGACGAGCAGGAAGCTCAGGAACTTCCTGTTAACGAACCTGCGAAACAGCAAACACCTCCCGCTGATGAAGATGACGGCTTCTAGGTATTTCACTGTCAATACTTTCAGAATTATTGTTTGCATCGTCTTTGCGGCGCATTCAATTGATGCTTTCAGTCAGAAATCAGCCATAAAAGAAGCGTTTAAGCTTGCTGAAAAAGACCTGATCGCCGAGGGTATTACATATGACCCTGAGGACAAATCATTCTACGTGGGAAGCATCCACAAGCAAAAGGTTGTTAAAGTCGACGCGAAGGGAAGGGTAAGCGACTTTGCTGTATCGCTCGGTCAGGTTCTGGGAATGAAAGTTGATCACGCCGGTCGGAAACTTTGGGTGTGCGCCAATTCACCTGCGCACGATACGACTGAGTTTGTTTCGAGAGTATATGTGTTCTCTCTTCGCGATGGTGGCGTCGAGAAAAAATACGAGTTGCGCGGAAAGAAGAAACATCTTTTCAACGACATTGTCATAACGTCGGACGGAGTTGCTTATGTCACGGACAGCGACGGTGGTGCTATTTATGTAATCGGCGATTCAGCTGATGCCCTTGAGGAATTTATCAAACCGGGTGAGCTCAGGTATCCGAATGGAATTGCGTTAACGCCTGATGAAAGCCGATTGCTTGTATCGATAGGGGGCAGGTCAGGACTCGTTGCAATTGATCGAAAGACGGGTAAGGTTGAATCTCTTGCTCACGAAAAATTCCTGCTTATCGGCATCGATGGTTTGTACAGGCATGGTAATAAACTCATTGCGGTACAAAACGTCACATTCCCTGAGGCGGTTCTCGAACTTACTTGTGATGAAGAATACACACGCGTGACAGAAGTGCGTGCTATTGTTTCAAATCACCCTGCATTTGACCTTCCGACGACAGGTGTAGTTGTTGGCGATGATTTTTATTTTATCGCGAATAGCCAAATCCTTCAGACCAGAGAAATGGCTGGTGGCATTCAGAACCCGGAGGCTTTAAAAGAGACTATTATCCTGACAGTTCCGCTTACTCGCTGAGTTTCTTCCGCCGCTCCATAACTTCCCGCCATGTTGTTAGAATAAATCCCTCTCTCTTGAGGAACTCGCGCAATGCCGGGTCAGTCATGGCAAGCAGATCGCCCTTTCGAATTTTTCCTGAATCAGAAATATGTGGAAACACTTCCGTTGGCGCGGTGCAGTGCATGATCACCATTGTTAATCCCGGTCTGGTTTTCTTCAGCGTCTCAATGTATTTGCTTGTGGCAAATTTTCGGATGTCCTCGTCATTGCCGGCGATTTCGTTGTAGTTCCACTCGTAACTCATGTTGTGCAGGTCATCGAGTACGGGGAGACCTGCCTTCCATAACGTTTCGCCAGTCGTGCGGAAAAACGCAGCCTGTTCCGGCGTCGCGCTGATTTGCGCAGAAATCAGGTGATTGTGCCCGCCAGGAAACATAATCGGAATTTTTGTGTCTATACCGATTTTGATGTAGCGTTCCAGAAATTCTGCTGTGGCGAATACAGTGCCCATATGGGTATCGAGGTGAGTTGGTTCGAAACCCATCGTACGTGCACGATCAATTTGGGCTCGAATTTCTTTCTCAATTTCGTCGGCGGTAGCATGAGTCACGACGTCAGAGACGGAAGCCCACATCGCGCCTTCTTTGTCAACCAACCCTGGGGTAGTACTCTTGCCCGAAAGGGGCGACCACCTGTAATCCCTCCACTCGGAAGTGAGTGTAAGGTGCAAGCCCGCATCGACACCCGGTTTTTCCTGCATGTAGTGAAAAAATCCCGGTACCCACGGACATGGCATCATGATGCTCACGGAAGTAGCAACACCTTTCTCCAATGCCTGAATGGCGCCCTGATTGGAATCCCATGACATTCCCACGTCGTCGACATGCATGATAAGAACTCGTGCATCTTTTGGGAAGCCCAGCCGTTCGGCAAATGTTTGTTGCGCAAGCACGTCAACGCCGGATGTCGCTGCTGCAACAAATGCAAGAATGAAAATCATGATCCGTTTCATAAGGGCCTTCGGGTTACAAGCTAACCGTAGATTTCGTTCAGAATAGCGGCAAGCCTGACGCCACCCTGCAACAGCCGCATACGAACAAGATGAAATTTCTGATATGAATATTCATAACCGAGTCTGGTGCGGTCGTAATCATAAACCTCCTTGCGCATATCCCTGCTTTCATAAGCCCAATCGCGTATGCTGGCGCTTTGCCATTTCTTCATCGTAGCGGCTTCAGGTTCCAGAAGCGATTCAGCAAGTTCTGTGTAACTCAGTTTTGTGTCGTCGATCATGTCACTGTCCCATACGCGGTGCAGGTTGCTGTCGACACGGAACCACATCACCTTCACGTCGTTGCCACCGCGGTCGCTACCGCCACCGACATGAAGCGGCTGGTGAATATCACCAACAAGGTGAATCAGGATCTTCACATACTCAGTTTCTTTCGCCGGATCGACATTTCCTTTTTTTAGTTCGGCAATCACACGCTCCAGCGTGGCGATTACGTCGCCTTTGGGATTCTTTTCGGCCTGGTCATAAGTTTGCCCGTCGGGAATAGTTACCCAATGCCAGTCACTCGTGTAATCGTAAGTACTGTCGGAACGAACTTCATCCATCCAGGTACTTACCATGGCTATAGACTGGCCGTTAAGGATTCGTTTGAGCTCGCGCTGGGCTTTCTTATTGAGATACTTGGAGGCAACCAATCCCGTAACACGGTGACCCGTTGGTCCCCATCCAAAAGCCAGTGACGAAGCGAGAATAAAAAGCGGGAGAAGTGACAGTTTTTTCATGGTCTAAGCAGGTAGAATATTGCTGCAAGTAAGGCTATTTTCCGCCTGCTACCAATAGTTCCGGCTTGCGATTCTCTACCTATACAGACAGTCTGGCTTAGTTCAGCGGCAGGGGTGTTACGGTATATCCGGCCTTGCGGAGGAGAGAAACCAGGCCGTTTTGCCCTGGCAGGTGCAATGCGCCAACGGCTACGAAGCAGGGGCCTGCTTCAAACAGTGCGGGCAGTTTCTGCATCCAGTTCCTGTTTCGGTTGTCCAGCAGGGCGTCTTTTTCGGTATTCGAATAAGATGATTCAGAAAATATTTCCATCAGTGCGTCAAGTTGCTGGGCACGGTACATCCGGTTCATTGAGACCAGCATCGTTACCGATGAATCGCGTTTACTTACAAATTCGGCAAGTTGTTTCGCCTGATGGACGTACGATGAACTTCCGAACAACACGGCAGTTTGTTCCTCGAATGTTTCAAGTCCGACAAGTTGTTTTGATTCGCGGGCGAGATTTTGAAAATGAAGGTCCATCGGGACAATAGCCTTCCCGTTCAGCTTTTGCTGAACCAGAGTGACGATCAACATCTGCACCATCGATGGGTTGAACCGGTTAAACATAGTGAGGTCCATCCCGCCAAGTTCTTTGAGCCATTCGGATGTTTGCGTGTAGGTTTCCTCAGTCAGGATGTCCTGCAGAACCGTATCCTTCATGGTTGCAGCCATCATCATTTTTGGTGCGAGTGAATTATCGAGAATGAGTTCGCCAATAAGGGTTGTTGCGGAATCAAACTTTGCCTTTACTACAGAAAGACTGTCAATATATTCGCTGCCCATCAGGTGAAACGTGCCGAATAAATAGGAGGGGTTAGCGAGTCCGTTGCCAGACACACGCCATAAGAGAGACTCACCGGACTTTTGCGCCACACCGGTCTGCAGGGCAACGCAGACTACAAATAACGTTAATCGGATCTTATTCGGAATGTTTTTGATGGATGTCATGTAACAGCGATTTGAGTTTATCAAGGTGGTTTCCATACAACTTCTTCAATAGCCAGTTCACCACCCAGGTACTTGTCAGGTAGAAGATAACGGCAACAATCGATAGCATTAGAATTGTCTTCGGCTTGCTCAATATGTCGAGAATGTCAACGATTCCTTTTTCGAGCAGTCCGAACAGAATACCGAGTGCAAAGTAAACGGGATAGAGGACCGTGTAACTCCTGCGATAGAACCGGAGGTATGCCGACAGATCGTTGATGAGTGTTTCAATGCTTGAACGAATGTTTCCTTCAAGCGGATTAAAACGAGAAAGCAGAATAAGTTTCTTGATGTAATACACGCCATAACCGATGAAGATAGCTGGGATGCTGATTGACATCCACTTCATCGCGCCTGATGGCAACGTCATCGCGTAAATGACCATTGCAACACCGGCGATAAGCGTGAAGATCAGTTCAAACCACACACTCCGTTTTAGTTTGGCTACGATTGAACGGCTTGTACCTTTAAGCATGGCAGCAATTTCCGCTTCGTTCTTGCGCGGGAAAACGGCCGTGTGTTGTTTCCAGATGTCCTTCAGATCTTCTAACTCCATCGCTCCAACATCAGTTTGCGTAATTTTTCACGGATCCTGTTCATACGAACACGAACATTATTTTGAGAGATACCTATTGTTTCAGCAATTTCTTCATAGGGCACTTCTTCCAGCGCCATCATAATCATGGCACGGTCAATTTCATTTAGTTGGCGTATCGCTGTTTGCAATCTGTGAAGGTTTTCTTCGGAATCATCAATGCCTTCCGTGATGTTGAAGTGAACTTCGCGCAGATCTTCGGTCTTGATTTTTCTGGTTTCCTTACGAAATCCTGAAATTGCAGTGTTGAGGGCGATTCTGTACATCCACGTTGTAATTTTCGCTTCGCCCCGGAACGTAGGAAATGACCTCCAAAGTTGGAGTACGATCTCCTGAAACAGATCATTGCGCACCTCAGGATCATTCTCGTACATGATACATACTTTGTGAATTAATCCCTGGTGCTCCTTGATCAGGTTAACGAACCGGTGCTCATCGATTGCCGCCAATGCCAAATACCCTTTTATATCAGTCG
Source organism: Bacteroidota bacterium (assembly GCA_023417955.1). Classification (GTDB taxonomy): domain Bacteria; phylum Bacteroidota; class Bacteroidia; order Cytophagales; family Cyclobacteriaceae; genus Ohtaekwangia. The sequence goes on along the minus strand of JAEZDW010000443.1, from coordinate 1,383 downwards.
AAGATAGATAAAGATAATTACATAGTAAAAGCAGATTGATCGCGCAGAACAGCGAACGTCAACAGTTCAGCTGTAAAACAAAAATCCCGGCGACGAATGCCGGGATTGGATACCTAAAGAATATATAAATACGATTCTCTGTCGTCAAAGTGTATTCAAATACTTTCGAAGGGCTTTGAGTTCAACATCTGTGAGATCCTTCGCCATGGGCCAGGGCATCTCTGCCGGATTTAGCGTTTTTCCCTCCGGTGTAACGCCCGTTCTTAACGTTGTGATCCATTGGTCCTCAGTCCACTTGCCGGGATTTCCTGTTGATGAAATATCTGCTACAACCGGAAGACCCGGCGCAAGGGCTTCGCCACCTTTCATGTTCTCTTTATGACAGCCGGAACACGATGTCGCAAGGTACTTTCCGAATTCAACGGATACTTCTTCTTTCACGCTGCTGATTAGCTGATGGTCGTGATCGACCATTTCCGCCGGAACCAACGGGAACTTGCCGAGATCTGAAAGTATGCGGATCATTGGACCGAGTTTGATTTCAGGTAACTCGTTGTCCACTGGCGGCACCGTTGAACAATACGCGATAATCGACTTCATGTCGTATTCGCTTAACAAATAAAACTCGTGAGATGGCATGAAGACTAACGGTGTGCCGTCGCGCCTGAGGCCGTGCTTTAATGCCAGAACCCAGTCGCGCATACCATAGTCGGACGAAAGACCGCCTTTGCCCTTGGTCAGGTTTGCACTGACGAGACGTCCGAGCATGAAATCTTCGTGCATGATTTTTCCACTAAGGTCGTTGCCATGACACTCCATGCATCCCTTCACGGACGCCAGGCGTTTGCCTTTGTTAAGCATTGCGGAATCAGGCGTGATATATAGCGTCTCCGCTGTTACGGAATACCGCTTGTTGAGCCGGCTTTCTGTGCCGAAATATGCTTTCGTGTAAAAACCCGCTGCAATCAAAATCACAGCTCCAATAAAAATCAAAACACCTTTGAGGATTTTCTTAATCATATGAATTACGGAAATGTTCAAACACCTGATACGGCAAAGAGGGAGAGCAAAGACTACGCAAGGCGGATAAAAATCTACGGCAACAGGAGTGTTTTGGTAACCTCTGGCGGCAGAAACCGTATATCCAGCATCGTATAACGTTCACAGATGCCATCACAGACCAGGAATTTTATTTCTCTGGATTATTCCTTTCTTGTAAGCGCTGGCACTGATTCACGCTTGCCACAGGCTGCACATGACCTCCGTGGAGAATGGGGTGTTATCCAAATGGAATCAGTAAAACTCCCGATGCTCACGGTTACGCGGTTTACTGCAAACCTCGAGAAGGGCATACACATCATCCACAGAGATACACATGAATGT
>JAEZDW010000345.1 GCA_023417955.1 Bacteroidota bacterium | reverse complement strand
CCACAATACTGGAACTCCTTCGGAACGGATTCGTCCGGAATCCAATGATCACCCACATGGTAAGCGCAAAAACGGAAGAGGAGCGGGGCCGTATCATAAATGCCTCGTGGGTTTTGCATTCAATCCTGGTAGCGGGAACGTCACTTATCCTCTACGTTAGCGCAGTGCCTCTTACACGCTTCTGGGAAGCGCCGGAACTGGACGTGCTTTTTTATATTTATATCCTGCGCGGCATCGCTCTCATCCCCTGCCTGCAGTTTGAATATCTTCAACAAATCGCGCTGGATTTCAGGGCTATCTTTATTGGGAATTTCGCGCGCCTCGCCCCAACCGGGATTTACATTTTCGTGAAGTTCGTTCAGGTGGAATACTTCCACTCGGGCGTCGCACCGACATTGCTTGACATAACTATTGTTCAGCTGTTGTCTACCATCTTTTCGATACCAATCGGATATTTATTTGTCAGAGGCACCCGCCTCTTCTATCCGCGATTGGACCGTAAGGCAGTCGGTACGTTGTCTTCTTTCGGAAAGTTCACGCTCGGTACTACGATCAGCTCGATGGTAATCAAGAATACGGATTCGTGGATGATTGGCCGGATGATTTCGGCAGAAGGCGTCGCCTCCTATAACCCGGCGCTCCGCATTTCAAATCTTATTGAGGTTCCGACGCTGGCCGTGGCCAGCATGGTTTTTCCACAGGTTAATAAGCGCATGGAGGATGGCGGCGTAAAGGGTGTGCAGGATATCTATATTAAGTCCGTCAGCGTCATCCTGGCGATGATGTTTCCGGTAGTTATACCGTTATATGTGTTTTCCGATGAGGTGATCAGCCTGATATTCACCAGCCAGTATCTGGAAGCAGCGCCCATCCTCAGAGTAACGCTTTTTTTTACGTTGATCATTCCCTTCAATCGCCAGTTTGGTACCTTGATGGACGCACTGAAACACCCGCATCTGAATTTTTATTTGCTGCTCATGATGTGTGTGCTCAACGTTGTGTTCAACTATTTCCTCATTGGATCCTTTGGTGCACTCGGTGCCGCCTACGGCACACTCGCTTCATACATAGTTATTTTTGTGCTTAACCAGATTATCCTTCATCGTATGTACGGCATAAACACGCTGAAAGTAATACCGGCAATATTCAGCTGGTACCGCATGGGTTATGAGGTATTCAGACAAAAAATTCTTAAAAGAGCATGATGGATACAGTGGCGAAAGTGGATTATGACATCATTATGCTGGCACTACCCCGGTGGGATGGCCAGTACTCATCAACGGCCTGGTCGCTGGCGCAGGAGCTGTCGTCTTATACCCGCGTTTTTTATGTCGACAATCCTTTTACGTTCAAGGATTATCTGACGCGAAGGAATACGCAGCAAATTCAGCGCCGTAAGGAGGCACTGCTTCACGGTCGCGATATCTTTACTAATCCGATCCCGGGTAACAAAAACCTGATCGCGGTTACACCACGTCTTACGCTTCCTATAAACTGGATGTCGGCGGGCTCGCTTTACGATATGATGTCGAAGCGAAATGACCGGATTCTTTTCGCAGCACTCACCGAAACGATACGGGTACACGCAATAAAGAAATTCGTTTTCATCAATTCTTTCAATCCCATTTTTGCGCGAAACTTCCCTGCCGATTTTCGTCCGCTGCTCAACATTTACCATTGCGTGGATGATATCAGCAAGTCGGAGTACATCTCAAAACACGGCACACGTCTCGAAAGCGAAGCCGTAAGGAAGGCGGATTTGACGCTCGTGACTTCGATGGAACTTAAGCGCCTGAAAGAGCAGGATTCAGCACGGGTTTATTATCATCCTAACGCCGCCAATGTGGCCCTTTTTCAGCAGGCGTACAACGGATCGCCGACAAAACCGGAGGAGTTGAACGCGATTACGCCTGATACTAAGGTGATTCTCTACATGGGAAATATCTGCCACAGGATCGATTACGAGCTCCTGAGAAAGGTAGCGCTCCACCATAGTGATAAATATCTGGTCATGGTCGGGCCGCGAAGCAATGACGGCTGGACGAAATACGGCCTCGACAAACTGACCAATGTTATCTTCACAGGCACGAAGCCGCTGGCCGAACTACCCCGTTACGTCGCTTACAGCCATTGCTGCATCATCCCATTTCTTTGTATTCCGCTGACGAGGAGCATCTATCCGCTCAAAATAAATGAGTACCTGTCCGGAGGTAAACCGGTCGTAACGACGAATTTTTCCGAGGATATCGCTAATTTTGGGGAGGTGGCCCGTGTTTCTGACGATCATGAGGCCTTCATCGCCGCAATTGGCAAAGCCATAGCCGACGATTCCCCGGAACAGGCAGAACGACGCGTTCAGTACGCTGCCGGCAACAATTGGGAGGCTCGGGCAAAACAATTGGTAGAGATTATCGCGGAAAATCTGGTGAACGATGGAAGAGCAACACAACGAACCTGAGGACTTTAAGCCGTTAACCGATCTGGTTTTGATCAAGGTCATGTCGATCTTGTTCGTACTGGGAGTCTATGCCGTTATTTTCATGAAGATTCTTTTCCTTAACTAAGCAGGTAGATGTATCTGGAGAAGATCAAAACAGTTTATCCAACCGTCCTGCTCGTTATTTGTCTGCTGGCCGGGTCGCTGGTGATCACCCATTTGATTGTCACCCAGGGCATGCTTGTCGCACCCATTGCAGTGGTAGGCGTGGGAGGAATTCTGGGCCTTGGGCTCATGCTTAAGGAGTACAAACTCGGCATCTACTTCATTTTTGTTCTCTCGGTATTCATGGCCTACATCAACAGGATGGCCGGAACCAACATTCCCTTTGGAATCGTGGTTGACGCCGTTTCCGGGATGGTATTTATCATCATGCTTTTTTCAGGCAGGGAAAAGGTCAACTGGTCGCATCTTCGGTCATGGATCACTTACCTGTTTACGGTAATTGTGGTTTACCAGCTTCTGCAGGTATTTAACCCCCATGCGACATCATTCACGGGCTGGCTCGTGGCGTTTCGCGCGAATACAGCGTTCCTGCTGTTTTTCGCCTTCTACCACCTTTTCCAGTCTTTCGACGAACTTAAGCGGTTCACGCACCTGTGGCTGATTCTAGGCCTTTTGGTAGGACTTTATGGAATCTGGCAGGAAGTATTCGGCCTCAACGCGCGGGAATCATACTGGATATATTCCAACCCCTCCAGGCTGAGTCTTTACCTGATCTGGGGCCATATGCGGAAGTTCTCGTTCCTTTCGGATCCCTCTGCTTATGGGTTGTTTATGGCCTTTACAGGTCTGTCGTGCTTCGTGATGATGCTCGGGCCGTTTTCGGCGCTGAAAAGGATTGTTTTCGGTTTTGCGATGTTCGTGATGCTCATTGCAATGACCTACTCAGGGACCCGAACAGCAACGGCGATGGTGGTCGTAGGGTTGGCGTTTTATGCCGTGATCACGCTAAAAAGCCGCAAGACCCTGCTCTTATTGGTTCTGGGCGGAGCAGGCCTCATGGTGCTCCTTTTCGGGCCGTTTTATGGTGGAACAATAAACCGACTCCGGTCCACCTTCCAGGCCAAAGACGACGCGTCAATGAACGTGCGTGACGTAAAGCGAATCGGGTTGCAAAGTTATGTCCAAACACACCCCTTTGGAGGTGGGTTGAACACAACTGGTCAAAACGGTCTTAAATATTCACCGGGTCATACCCTGGCCCAGGGCTGGGACCCCGATAGCGGATACCTCCTTACGGCACTTGAGTTGGGTTGGGTCGGCCTCACCATTGGTCTCGCATTTTTCTTCGTGGTTGTTCTGAAAGGGATTAATAATCACTTTTCGATCCGCGACCCGATCATCCGAACGTACAATCTTGCTTTGGTTGTTCCGTTTTTCGCCCTCTCCGTAGCACATTTTACTCAAGATGCAATGTTTCAAAAACCTGCATATATCGTTATTATTGCAACTTATGCGGCCGTTATGCTTCTGCCGACATACGATAAAAGCCTTAAACAATCTTAACACACCTATGAAAAAAGTAATCTTTTTGCTATTCGTGACTGCACACGTGTACGGTCAGAGTATCGATTATAACAAGATCATTCTGCCCGATCACGTCCAGAATCCCGATTTTGCAGAGAAGCTTGTACAGTTAGCCTGGAAAAATAATCCGGTGAATGAGATTCTGCGGCGGGAAATAAAACGCAATGAGTACCAGGTAAAAAGAAATGCGGGGCAATGGCTCGACATCATTTCAATGCAGGGAAACTTGAATGAATTCAACCTGAATGCACAAAACCAAATGCAGGCCGACCGCGCTAACTTCTATCCGAAGTATAACTTCCGCGCAGCCTTGTCTCTGGGAATGTTTGTGACGATTCCAATGACTACTAAAATGGACCGCCAATCACTCGCCATAGCAGAGTCCAACCTCGATGCCCAGAAGCTCGAAATCCGTAACGTGGTGATGAAGACGTACAACGACTATATCCTGAAAGAAAAAATATACAAGATCCAGGCGCAGGTTTTCTCCGATATTGAAAACGCACACAAGCTCCTGGAACAAAAATTCAAGAATGGAGAAACGACGTTTGAAAGCTACTCTGCAAGCCAGGCGAATTATAACCGCTCTTCGATTGTCCTCCTTACTGCGGAAACAGATTACAAGAACACCAAGCTTGACCTGGAGAAGCTGATAGGGATGAACCTCGAAGACGTAAGATAATACGATCCGCTCAGATGGTTATTTCTTATGACGACGCCCACCCCGTTGCTTGAGTTTTCATGCAAAAACGAGAGTTTCTTAACTACATCCACTACTTCCGGGGGCTTGCTATCCTTTTTATAGTCGGCCTGCATGCTTGCGTGACGTTGTTGTGGGAAGACAGAGTGATCCAGCGAAAGGCACTCATCATCCTTTTCAATAACGGCACCGTTCTTTTTGTTTTCATCGCCGGATTCCTTTTCTATCACCTGAACAAGGACCGTTTCAGCTATGGCGACTACCTGAAGAAGAAGTTCATGTACGTGATACTTCCTTATCTGGTGGTGTCGGTACCCGCGATTCTCGACAAGTTCCTGTTCGATAAACTGGGAGAACACTGGTGGATTAACCACGCCTTCATCGACATGTCCATTCCCGAAAAGATTGGCTACATGCTGGTGACAGGGCGCCACATGGGCGTGTTCTGGTTTATCCCGATGATCACCATCATCTATTTTGCAGCCCCCCTTATTCTCCGGTTTGCAAAAACACAGGCATTCCTTTACATCGTCCCGGTTCTTACGTTCCTGGGACTCTTCACGTTTCGATTTGGTTACTATGCGAACATTGCGCTTTCGCTCGAATACTTTCTGCCCGTCTACTTCTTTGGAATCTGGACGTACAGGATAAAAGAGTTTCTCTTTGAGCGGGCAAAGATGTTCCTTCTCATTCTCGGTTCACTGTTCCTTTTGCTGACCATTTTTGAGTTCCTTGAAATCCTACCATTCAGCGAGACAATCGGACTGCGCGACGTGCAGTACACTATTTATCGCTTTAACTGGAACAAACTGAAGATGCACATCTTTGCCATTATGGCACTGCTCTTTTTTTATCATTGGCCCGAGCGAAAATTCCCTGTACTCAAACTTATGGGGAACTATAGTTTCGGCATCTACTATGTGCACCTCTACGTTATCCAGGTATTTCGTCTGCTTGACCTAAAAGGCTATTTCAGAATTTCCCCTCCAAATATCTTTACGTTTACGCTTTATTTTATCGCGGTTGTCCTTATTACCGTCGGACTGGTTAAATTGGTACGGCTGGTGTTCAAGGACCGAAGCAGATATTTTATTGGCAGCTAACATGGAGAATCAGTGGAAATCCGGAATCATAGCAGCTTTGCTTGCACTGGGTGCGTTCTTCGGCTCGATCCATTTCTTCCAGGGTTACCTGCGTTCTGAAGCAGGGCTTGGCGGTGAATTGAAAAGTCCGCCGGACTCATTGTATCAATACCGGCTTGCAGACGAGGCACCATTCCGTTACCGGTTGCTCTTTCCTACAATTGTAAAATCTTCATATAAAGTAATCTCCGACGGAGATAACAGCCGAACATTTTTTGTAACGTTTCGATTCTGGAGCGCGCTGTTTTACGTTACGAGTGTTGTATCGCTGTTTATTTTACTCCGGACATTAAACTTCAGCGCGCCTTTTAGCCTTGCCGGCTGCGTTATCTTCCTGTGTCTTCCTCCAATGCTGATGGCGTTTTCCCTTCCGGTGCACACACGGGAGGACACGCTCGCGTACACAATCCTGTTTCTCGCCTTGACATTTCTTGCCAGAAATCAGGTGCTGTACTTTGTGTTCTTTTCGATCATCGGCGCGCTGACACGTGAAACGTTGCTTATTCTTCCCCTGTTGTATTTTTTCTTTGTGCCCGACAAAAATCTTGTTCGCAAGCTTCTGGTATCTGGAATTCCGGGTATCGTCTGGTTGGCGTCGCGTTTGAT
>JAEZDW010000336.1 GCA_023417955.1 Bacteroidota bacterium | reverse complement strand
CCATTACTACAATGAGTAAGAAAAAAGGCGGATTTGTTGAACTACTCTACAAAACCATAATGCCAAAAGTTTATGGTATTGGTGCAGCAGTTGTTATCGTTGGTGCATTGTTTAAAATCCTTCACATCGAAGGTGCGGACCTCATGCTTATGATCGGTCTCTTGACTGAGGCGGCGATCTTCTTCCTTAGTGCATTTGAACCCCCTCATCAGGAAGTTGACTGGTCAAAAGTATACCCTGAACTTTCTGAAGACTATGAGGCACCAGCTACTCCGACCAGAATATCAAACAGATCAGCAGGTGCTTCGCTGACACAACAACTTGACGCTTCTCTGGAAAAAGCAAAGATTGGTCCTGAGCTTCTGGACAGCCTTGGTAAAGGCCTTACTAATCTTGCTGATTCTGCGAAGAAGATGGCAAATATTTCTGACGCCGCAGTCGCTACAAACGACTACGCTGTAAACGTTAAGAAGGCGTCAACTCAACTTCTCGAAATGAACAAGTCTTATGACGTGGCTATCAAAGCAGTTTCCAGCATGTCTGAAGCTTCTAAAGATGCCGGTGAATACCATGCTCAGGTACAGAAGGTGACTAAAAACCTGCAGTCACTGAACGCTGTATATGAAATGGAATTGAAAGACGCCGACAGCCACGTTAAGAACATGAATAAGTTCTATGAAAGCCTGACCGGCGCAATGAACGGACTTTCCAAAGTGGGCGACAACACAGCCAAGTTTACAAATGAATTAGGCAAGTTGACTGACAACCTGACCGCGCTTAATAAAGTGTACGGCAGCATGCTTACCGCAATGAAAGGCGGAGGCCAGGCCTGATTTACTAAAATTTAGTTTAGATAATCTCGTTAAAAAGATAAAAGATTAAACATGGCAGGTGGAAAAGAAACTCCGCGTCAGAAGATGATAGGGATGATGTACCTCGTACTCACCGCCCTTCTGGCGCTGAACGTTAGTAACGCCGTCCTGGAGAAGTTTGCGATTATCAATGAAACACTCGGCGTTATGATCGCCGAAAGTAATACGAAAAACCAGCAAACACTTGACGCCCTGCTCACAGAGGCGGGCAAGAGCCAGACGGATGCAAAACTTCAAGCAACGCAAAATGCGCAAAAGGTGCGCGACCTTACGAAATCAACGGTTCAATACATTGAGGACCTGAAGAAGAGAATGGTTCAAAAGGTCGGCGCGGATGCGATTAACGAAAAGGTAATCAACAACCATGGTTCATCAGTTGCAACCATGATGATTGATAAGAATGCTCCGGAACAGGAGGGTAAAAAGTATGAAGACCTCCTTAACAACTATGTGAAAGAAGTCTCTGCGTTGAGCGGACTGAAATTTGACAAGCTTGCAAAACCGCCGAAGGAAATGGCGCTGTTTGCGTCAGATCCTGATCACTCTCGTAAAAGCTTCCTCGAATTTACTTTTGAGAATACACCGGTAATTGCCGCACTTGCTTCTGTTACCCAGATGCAAACTGAGGTGCTGGAATACGAAGCGCGCGCATTAGCCGAGCTTCAGAAGAAGGCTGACGTTGGTGTAATCAAACTTGATCAGTTTGTTCCGCTCGTACGCCCCGTGTCTTCTGTTGTCGCAGCAGGTGCAAAGTATCAGGCTGATTTGTTCCTTACAGGTTCTTCAAGCTCTATTAACCCGGAGTTCTTCATGGATAGCAAACCGCTTCCTGTTGAGCAGGATGCCAAGACTAACGTGAAGATGGGTAAGATAGAATTCACGGCGTCTGCAGGAAATTATGATCCACAAGGCTTTGCCAAGAAGAGCTTTATAGCCAAGATTGCGATGAACGATCAGACGTTTGAGCAGGTGGTCGAGTATCTTGTGGCGCAACCGACTATCAAGGTTACGACCGGTAACGCTCCGACGCTGTATTTGAACTGTGGTAACACTGTGCTTATTGAAGTACCGGCTCTTGGTACTGCGTACAATCCTACGTTCAGTGCAGGTTCCGCCGCGCAAATCATAAAGGGTGCGAAACCCGGACAGGTTACTATCATTCCGAAGCAGCGTAAGATTAACGTAGCGGTTAGCAATGGTGGTACAGCTATCGGCTCCCAGCCATTTGACGTGAAGAACATTCCCGATCCGCGCTACATAGCCTATGTAGGTAACCAACCGGTTGACCTTCGCCAGGGTATCCGTGCAAACCAGATTGCAAACCTGCGTTTTGTCGCTGAGCCCGAGGCTAACTTCAAAGAAGAAGTTCCCAAGGATGCGCGCTATCGTGTGAAACGTGCTCAGGTGAGTCTGGGTCGTGGAACGACAGCTGTGCAGACTGTAAACGCTACCAACGAGACGCCTGACCTGCGCGCGTGGATCAGCCAGGCAAGACCGGGTGACAGGATCATCGTCGACATTCGTGAAGTAGGCAGAAGAACCTTTACGGATGAAGAAGAGCGTGTGGACGTAAAAGGTTCTAGTGGTATTATTCAGATTCCTATTCATTAACAGATGAAAAAAATAGTTTCCATTGTATTATTGGTCGCGTCGGGATCCGTTTTCGCACAGGAAGTGCAGGATCTTGAAGTGCAGTACAATCCCAACTCGCTGAATCCGATTCCTCTTTATGAGCAGCTGTACAAGGTGCGTGTATGGAGAACGTTGGATTTGAGAGAAAAACAAAACAAGGGATTTTTTGCCAAGAACGGTGAGCTCAGTAAGCTTATCGTTGACGCGGTCAAGTCGGGTGAGTTAACGGATATTTATTCAAACGACTCGCTCGTCACGAAACTCTCAAAGCAGGACTTTCTTGATCGGCTCGTCTCCGAGCAGGCGGTTACTTATCCGAATTGGGATCCCGCATATGATTACTATTCCGAGGATATCGTGAGTTACAATGGGAAGAATTATCGCGCTCTCCGCGACACACGTGGTGAGGCTCCTGGTACTGATCAGGCAGCTGACGCGTGGGCTTCGACTACCATGGGTGGCGGACTTGAGTATCTCGTGTCAGACATGACGAAGGCAAATATGGTGGAAGACATCATCTTCGACCGCCGCAGGTCAAGACTGTACTATGATATTCAGGGAATCGAAATTCTGATCCCCGGTGAGAAGACTAACACCGGTCTCGATGTTTCATTGGGTTGGTTTAAATACAAGGACCTTGAAAAGCTGTTCCGGAACAACATTCCGAAAGCAGTGTGGTTTAATCCGCACAACTCGGCCCAGAACAAGAACTTTGCGGATGCATTTCTGCTTCGTCTGTTCCATGGAACCATCTACAAGAGACAAAATCCGGATGACGAAACACTCGATGACACCTACCGCGCAAACGGAAGACCTTATCGCGAAGGCGTATGGGCACGTGAGTGGGAGGAAATGAAGCTAATGGAGAAAGAACACAATTTGTGGGAGTTTTAAGTTTTCGCCTTTGATATTGAGTTTGAGAAAGGAGGTTTAGGCCTCCTTTTCTTTTTGCTGCCCTTTGATCATTTCAGCTTTCTTGCGCCCAACGAGCTGCGTGAGTTCTTCAAGTGGAGCCTCTTTAATTTTCTTTACGGAACGAAAATGCGTCAGCAGTTTCTCAACGGTTTTCTTACCGATGCCCTCGAGCCCTTCAAGGGATGTTGTGAGTTGCTTCTTGCTCCTCTTCTGACGATGAAACGTGATGGCAAAACGATGTGCTTCATCACGAATGAACTGAATGAGTAGCAGTCCCGGTGACTTCTTGTTGATCAATAAAGGAAAGGGATCCTCAGGGTAATATATTTCCTCCAGCTTCTTTGCAATACCTGCTATCGGGACGCGCCCGTATATCTGTAATTCCTTCAGGGCTTCGCATGCGCTGCTCAACTGGCCTTTGCCACCGTCGACGAGAATCAGATCCGGTAGAGGAGTGCCTTCGTCCATGAGCCGTTTGTACCGACGCCCCACAATTTCTTTCATCGACGCGAAGTCGTTCGGCCCTTCTACCGTGCGTATGTTGTAGTGACGATATCCTTTTTTGTCAGGCTTTCCGTCGACGAATCGTACCATCGAAGCAACGGGTGTGGTTCCCTGAAAATTGGAGTTATCAAAGCACTCGATAACGGTAGGGATATGCGGAAGTTGAAGGTCTTTCTGCAGGATCGTGAGTACTTCGCGCTGCCGGCTCTTTTTCCCTTCACGGAGTATCAATCGCTCGCGTTGCATTTCCAGCGCATTCTTTAGGGAGAGTTCAACGAGTTTTCGCTTGTCGCCGATTTTTGGGATAACATTCTCAATCCCTTCCTCCAACGAAATCACCGGAATGTTGCTGTAGACGGCTTTGTTTGTGCTCCCGGTTTGCTGACGCATTTCAACGATAGCCAGGCTCAGCAGTTCGTCATCAGGTTCGTCGAGCTTCTTCTTCAGTTCTACCGTTTTCGAGAAGACGATCGATCCTTCCTTGATCTGCAGATAGTTTACGTATGCATAAGCCTCCTGACTTGTGATCGTGAAAACATCGATGTCGGTGAGGGCGCGATTAACGACCAGTGACTTGCTTTGGAAACGTTCAAGCGTATCCAGCTTCTCTTTATAGAATTGTGCACGTTCGAATTCCATCGCGGCAGCCGCGATCTTCATTTCTTCCGTGAAGTAATTATAGACAATACTGATGTTGCCTTTAAGAATATTGCGCGCCTGATCAATTTCGTTGAGGTAGGACACCTCGTCATACAATCCTTCGCATGGTCCTTTGCAGTTGCCGATGTGGTATTCGAGGCAAATCTTGAATTTCCTTTGCTCAATATTCTGTTCACTCAACAACAGGTTGCATGTTCGGATAGTGTAGAGCTTCCGTACAAGATCGAGCACGTTTTTCATTGCGACTACGCTGCTGTACGGACCGAAATACTCGCCCTGCTCGGGGTTGTACTTACGCGTATAGATGATCCGTGGAAACCGTTCCCTGAGAATGCAGATATATGGGAATGTTTTATCATCCTTTAAAAGGATGTTGTATTTGGGTTGGTTCTGTTTGATGAAGTTGTTCTCAAGCAGAAGCGCGTCAAATTCGGTATTGGCGATGGTATAGTC
>JAEZDW010000288.1 GCA_023417955.1 Bacteroidota bacterium | reverse complement strand
GCCGATATCATCCTCGAGGTGAAGGATTGTGGGGCAAAGGAGATCCAGGACCACATAATCGGGAAACTTTACGAGTTCACGGGAACAACGAACATAAACGATGATTATACGACCATGATCGTGAAGTTCAGGTAAGAAACAGGAGAAATAAGTACGAACATTAAAAATAAAACTAACGTTAAAAACCTATGATCCACATCAAGCGATTACAGGAAGATGGAGTGGACGTTCTCGTGTTAATCGGGGAAATCGACGCCAGTTCTTCCATCGAATTGGATCTTGCCATCGCCAAAAGTGTGGGTGAAGGCTATTCCAGGATTCTGGTCGACTGCTCGGCCCTCGACTACATTTCGTCAGCGGGGCTGGGTGTCTTCATGTCCTACATCGAAGAATTTAAAGACAGGAATATCCGGATGGTTCTTTTTGGCATGAACGAGAAGGTTGCAAATACCTTCGAGATTCTGGGGTTGAACGAACTTTTGAAAATTGGGAAAGACAAGGTTGAAGCTAAGCAAATGGTCGATGAATTATAAGTACAAAGTTGGGTGCAGCATAGAAAATCTGAAGGGAGTTCGGGATTTTATCCGGGGCGCCCTGAAGAATCATGGCATCGCCGAGCTTGTCATCAGCGAAATTGTACTCGCGTTGGATGAAATGTGCTCCAACCTCATGATTCATGCCCACCATTGCAATCCGGAGGAGATTTTTGAATTGCATATCATGATAGAAAACAATAAACCGCTCGTCTTTGAGTTAATTGATGACGGTACGGTTTTCGACATTAACCAATTCAGCGAACCGGCCCTGAACAACATCATTCACGAAAAGCGAAAAGGCGGATTGGGAATTCGACTTGTTAAATCTATTATGGACAAAATCGAGTATCAGAACCGAAGCGGACGTAACGTCTGCCGTTTGACCAAAACCTTGTGATCTCACGCCGCTCCTGACTATGAACCTACGCCTGTTTTGCCTGCTGCTTTGCAGCTTACCAGTAATCGCATTCACTCAATCCCGTCCGACGTCGCCCGGCAAAGTTCAGGAACTCCTGCGAATCAATAACCGAACTGTCAACGTCGACGAATTCATTTACCTATACAGGAAGAATCATCAAAATCCGGACGAGGACTATACATTAGACAAAATCGAAGAGTATCTCACACTCTATCTGAATTTCAAACTCAAAGTTGAGGAAGCCCGCGCACGAGGCATGGACACGACGTCGACATTCCTGCGAGAGTTCAACCAATACAAAGATGAATTGAGAAAACCTTATCTGCCGGGCAACGGACTTGCAGATAGTCTGGCGAAGATGGCTTATGAGCGCATGAAGGAGGAGGTACGCGCATCGCACATCCTGGTCCTCGTCGGCCCGGACGCCTCACCATCCGATACCTTGCGTGCGTATAACCGTATCGTTGAGTTAAGAAACAAAGTTGCATCTGGTGAACCTTTTGAAAAGGTTGCTTCCGAATCATCCGAAGATCAATCTGCCCGGGCAAACCACGGCGACCTCGGATATTTCTCGGCGTTGCAAATGGTTTATCCTTTTGAAAACATGGCCTACCAGACACCGGTTGGAGAATTGAGTCCTCCATTCAGAACACGTTTCGGATACCACATTCTCAAAGTAACGGACCGTCGCGCTGCACGGCCTGAGGTCGAAGTGTCGCACATAATGATTCGAACAGGAGAAGGCATGAGCGATGCAGAAGTGAAAGACAAAATATTCACGTTGCATGATCAACTTCAGGCAGGACACCCGTGGAGTGAATTGTGCAGGGAACACTCAGAAGACGCGAGCACGCGCCAGACCGGCGGGAAGCTGAAACCATTCCGCGCCGGTATGATGAGCAATGTGCCAGAGTTTGAAAGAACTGCTCTTGAACTCGAAAACGCTGGCCAGATATCGGATCCGGTAAGAACCCAATATGGCTGGCATATAATTCGGCTCGAACGAAAAATCCCCCTCGGCAAATATGAAGATCTCGCTGCTTCATTGCGAAGTCGTGTGAGTCGCGACGAACGAACCCAAATTTCTAAACAGGCACTTAATGTCAGACTTCGCAGCGACCTGGGCTTTATCGAGAATGACGAACACGTTGCAAAACTTCTTGACATGCCTGACTCGGAGCTGTTTCGAAGTAGCAATCAATCTAGCAGCACTAAACCACCCGTTCTTTTTAAGCTCAACAACAATGCATATACGGTGGAAGATTTCAAATCGTATGCTGCAACAAATGCAAAACGCATGGGTCGCAAGCAACAGTACGATGCATTCGTGGAAAATGCGCTGATGACAATTCAGGAGGAGAAGATTCTACGTGATCATCCTGAGTTCAGGTTTCTGATAAACGAATACTACGAAGGCATCTTGCTTTTTGAAATTATGGAGAAGGAAGTCTGGAACAAGGCTTCGACCGACTCGGCGGGACAGCTGCGTTATTACCAGCAGAACATGCAAAAATATCAGGCCGGTGAGAGGGTGCACGCTACAATTTATTCTGCCTCTGACGGTGCTGTTATTTCTTCCCTGCGGGAAAAACTTATAGACAATGCGTCAGCCAGTATTCATGACTATTTGAATGCGAACAAAATCAAAACGGAGTCCGGCTATTTCACCCGGGAAGAGAAAGCTGTGCTGAAGAGCGTTCGATGGGAAACAGGATTCCACCAGTCCGAAACCAATGGATTGTATTATCTTGCATGGTTAAAATCAGTTTTGCCTGCCGGGGTACAGTCGTTCGAAGAGGCGCGTCCCAATTTGATTTCTGATTATCAGAACCAACTTGAAAAGGAATGGGTCGCTGCTTTGAAAAAGAAATATCCGGTTAAAGTCAATCAGAAGGGTAAAAAATACGTCATTAACGCTTTGCAGAAAAAATAGTGGGAAGGACTCTGGCTCATATACTTTCACATAGTTTTTCAAGACGAATTAAACTGGCGTCCTGGGGTGCGCTTGCCTTGCTCCTGGTTAATTCGTGTGACAGCATCCGACCGAATGATCCGGATCGGAAGCCGGTTGCCCGTGTCGAAAACAGCTATTTATATCGCGACGAACTTCGGGGTATTACCCCGCCCGGTACTCCGGACAGCGCTCAACGTGTTGAGGCCTATATCAACAGCTGGATCCGCAAGCAATTACTTATTCAGGAAGCGACGCGCAAGATGGATATCAACGAAGCTGAAGTTGAGCGCAAGATTCTGGATTATCGCTACAGCATTATTGCGTACGAATACCAGACTTTTTACGTGAAGCAGAAGCTCGATACGGTAATCAGCAACCAGGAGATTGAAGCTTACTACAAGGGTAATATCGACAACTTCATACTGAAGCAGAATATCGTGCAGGCGACCTTTATTAAAGTCCCGAAAACTGCGCCGAAGACCGATAAAATAAAGGAAATGATGATGTCCAACCGGGACAAGGACGAACGTGAATTGAAGTCATACTGCCTCAGTTTTGCGGCCGCTTACCAGATTGCAGACTCAAGCTGGATGGTTTTTGACGACCTTGTCCGGAATAGCCCTATGTCGGAAATCCCAAATAAAATACAGTTCCTTAAGGCAAATCCGTATTATGAAGCATCTGATGATAACTATCTTTACTTTCTTAAAGTGGATAGTTACCGGATCACGGACAATGTTTCTCCGTTGGAATTCGTGCGGAACGAGATTCGGAACATCATTCTGAACAAAAGAAAGGTGTCTCTGGCGCGCCAATTGGAAGACGAAGTTTTCGATCAGGCGCAAGAGAAAAAGAAATTTGAGATCTATAAGTGATTATGAAGTACATCGTGAAAATAAGGGGGTTTGTTTTGGCGGCATTCCTGATGTTCCCGGCCATTTTTGCTGCGGCACAGGAGGAAGGCTTTGTTGTGGATGAGATCATTGCAAAAATCGATAACTACATCGTTTTGAAGTCTGACCTCGAGCGCGCATATCAGGACTACCTGGCTAACGGAGGCACACCTTCAGATCGGGTCCGTTGCCAGTACCTGGCTTTGCTAATCCGCGGAAAACTGATGATGGCAAAAGCGGAGATCGATTCCGTCGTCGTTCTTGATGCTGAGGTTGATGCGAATACAAAACAACGCATGGATATCATCTTGTCGCAATCAGGCAAGACTGTAGATGAACTTGAGGCGATTTATGGCAAGACCATGGAACAGATTCGCCTTGAGCTTCGCGAGCAAATACGCGAACAGATGGTGGTCGGAAGGATGGAGGAACACATTACGAAGGATGTAAAAGTAACGCCATCGGAGGTAAGACGATTTTTCAATCGCATTCCCAAGGACAGCCTCGACTACTTTTCAGCATCTGTGGAAGTGGGGCAGATTGTAAAAGTAGCGGAAGTAAATCAGGCACAAAAGGAACAAACCAAAGCGAAACTGATCGAAATAAGAAACCGAATTCTTACTGGCGAGGATTTCACCAAGCTGGCGCACGAATTCTCTGATGATCCGAGTGTCGTCGGAAACGGTGGCGATATGGGTTGGGTTGGTCGCGGCCGAATGGTGCCCGAGTACGAAGCAACTGCATTCAAGCTTAAGCCCGGCGAAATTTCAATGCCCTTCGAAACCGACTTCGGTATTCACATCATGCAATTGCTGGAGCGACGCGGTAATGAATATCATTCGCGTCACATTCTGATTTCGCCGAGACCCTCCGAAGAAGACTTGCGACGAGCATCAAAGCAACTCGACAGCATCCGCAGTATGATTGTTCACGATTCAATTAAGTTTGAGCGGGCAGCTAAAGAGTTTTCAGATGATGTTGAGACCAAGGGGAATGGGGGATTCTTCAGCGACCGCGACAGTAACACAAGGCTGCTTGTTGACGAGTTGGACCCTGTGATCTTCTTTACGGTGGATACGATGAAAGTCGGGAACGTCTCCCGCCCGATTGTCTACCGCACTGACGATGGAAAAGACGCCGTCCGGATTCTCTACTATAAATCAAGAATACCACCACACCAGGCTTCGCTCGATCAGGACTGGAGCCGCATCCAAAGGGCTACCTTAAATCACAAAAAGGACGGCCTTCTGCAGAAATGGTTTCAGAATGCCAGAAAGGATGTGTTTATTAGTATCGATGAGAGCTATGATTTTTGTGGAATTCTAGATAATTGACAATGACGAATTTTGCTTCCGATGTTGAGGCAGCCGATGCACTCGCAGCCTCCTATAAGGACTTACGACAGGAGATATCCAAAGTCGTAATTGGTCAGGACGATGTAATTCGTCAGGTGCTGACAGCCATCTTCTGTCAGGGCCATTCGCTGCTTGTAGGTGTACCCGGATTGGCGAAGACGTTGTTGGTTCACACCATTGCTACTTCCCTTGACCTTCAGTTCAAGCGAATTCAGTTTACGCCGGACCTGATGCCTTCCGACATCGTTGGAGCTGAGACAATGGATAAGGAACGAAATTTCAAGTTCGTAAAAGGCCCTGTATTCGCGAACATTATCCTCGCTGACGAAATCAACCGTACACCACCGAAAACACAGGCTGCGTTACTTGAGTCGATGCAGGAGTATGCAGTGACAATTGCCGGCCAAAGATATCCGTTGCCTCGCCCGTTCTTTGTCCTTGCCACGCAGAATCCTATTGAACAGGAAGGTACCTACCCGTTACCTGAAGCACAACTCGACCGTTTCATGTTCAACATTATGCTGACATACCCGTCATTCCGGGAGGAAGTTGAGGTGGTAAAGAGCACAACTACCGATGAAGCGAAGTCGATAAACAAGATCCTGTCAGGAGAACAAATTGCATATTTTCAGCATCTGGTCAGAAGGGTACCGGTTCCGGACAACGTGATTGAATACGCCGTGACATTAGTCAACAAGACGAGGCCGCATACCAACGGTACCGCTAATGCATTGGCAAACGAATTCCTTGATTGGGGAGCGGGACCGAGAGCATCGCAGTTTCTCGTACTTGGATCCAAATGCAATGCATTACTGAATGGTAAGTATTCGCCTGACATTGAGGATGTGCAGGCAATCGCAAAACCGGTACTTCGTCATCGTATTGTTCGAAATTTCAAAGCTGAAGCCGAAGGAATAACGGTTGACGACATCATCGGGAAACTGCTCTAAAGCTTTTCTGCGGACGAAGTAATAATTTCAAGGCGGAACCCCACGCCGTGATAATTGGCGATCTGAATGGCAGGGTCGTCTTTAAGATACTTGCGGAGTTTTGAAATGAATACATCCAGACTTCGTCCCATAAAGTAGTCATCATTGCCCCATATCTTGTTAAGGATTTCTTCACGCTTCAATACGCGTTCACGGTTTTGACACAGATAACGAAGTACTTCTGCTTCCTTTTGTGTGAGTGAACGTTCCTGTCCGTTACGGCGTATCGTCAGGCGTGACGGGTCGAACTCGTATTCTCCGATCTGAAATGAAGGAGCGGCGTCAGCGTTTTTATCGTGGCTTCTTCTCAAAAATACTTCAATGCGAAAGTATAATTCCTCAAGACTGAATGGCTTGGTAACGTAGTCGTCGGCGCCAGTACGGAAGCCTTCCAGTTTGTCTTCCGTCATCGCCTTTGCCGTGAGAAAGATGATCGGCACGTGTTTATTCATTTCTCGAACACTGCGCGCGAGAGAGAATCCGTCTTTCCGTGGCAACATGACGTCGAAAATGCAAAGGTCGAATTCTCCCTGCCGGAACGTTTGCTCCCCCTCCTCACCGTCTTTACATAGCGTGACGTTATACCCCTTAATGCCAAGGTTGTCTTTAATAACAAAACCGAGACTCGGATCATCTTCTACGAGCAGAATACTTTTCGCCATAGAGTTGTTTGGTTAGCACTTATTTAAAGGGAAGTTCAATCCGGAAGGTGCTGCCTTCACCTGGTTCGCTCTGTACCGAAATACTTCCCCCGTGGCCTTCAACAACGGTCTTTACGTAACTAAGGCCCAATCCAAAACCCTTTACATCGTGCACGTTTCCGGTTGGGACGCGGTAAAACTTTTGAAAGATTCGACGCTGGTCTTCCGTCCTGATTCCTATTCCGTTGTCTGTGACTTCAACGGTGATTCCATTGTCGTGGTTTAATGTTCGCAGGGTAATTTCAGCACATCCGCGGCAATATTTGATCGCGTTATCCAACAAATTCCCAAAGACATTCGTCAAATGGAGTTTGTCGCCGGAGACAAGCGTCTTATTTGCCCCCTTTTGAACCCGAACACTTCCGGTATTTTCCTCCAGGGCGATTGCCAGGTTTGCAACGGCATCATCCAGCAGCTGGTGTATATCAATCTGCTCCTTCTTATAACCGTGCCCTTCCTTATCCAGCTGTGCCATCTGTAATACCCGGTCAACATGATGCTTGAGCCGTGTGTTTTCTTTCTCAATAATCGCAGTGTAACTCTTCAACCGCTCCGGCTGATGAATGATGTCGGGATGCTTAAGTACCTCCGCAGAAACAGCAATCGTAGCAATCGGAGTTTTAAATTCATGCGTCATGTTGTTGATAAAATCCTTCTGAACTTCCGACAGACGTTTCTGTTTCAGGATAACGAACAATGTGTATGCGAAAAACACGATTACAAGGAGCAACACGATTGATGAAAAGGACCATATGCCCATCTGGTTGAGCAGGTGTGCTTCGCGGTTCGGGAACTGAACGCCGAAGTGGTAGCCCTGATTCGCCCATTGCGGAAAGTGCTTGCTCGTAATCTTGTCTTTGGCGGTGCGCAACGGTACATAGTCGCCGTAAAGCATAGCGGCGCTGGTACAATCGTACACGCCGTATTCGAAGTCTACGATCAGGTTTCGCTTCTCAAATTCGTTCCGCAGAAGATACTCGATCAGTCCGGGATCCATTTCATTGTTGACCATCACAACAAAGTAATTGGTCGATACCTGTTTCACAGGGTTGGCAGCTGGCGACGGAGTTTGATTAATCTCGTAAATCTGCTGTGCAACGTTGTAGAGCGCTGTGAATACGGTCCGCTCGAATTCGTCTTCCTTAAGATCAAATGCACGCTTGACCCAGTATAGTTGGGTGATGGTAATGCCGGCGATACTTAACACCGCAAGAAGGACGATACGCCTGATAGTAGCGTTTTTCACAATGTAAAGATAGCTTTTAATGAATTTGAAGCGGAATACTTTAACATTCCATTAACAACAATTGAATTTTCATTAACACTGTTGTATCCCGCTATACGCGACTTTTGAGGCATTAGTTGATTGTAAAACCTTAAATAAACCACAATGAAAAGAATGTCAATCTATGTTGGTTTGCTAGTGACGCTGGCAGCCGTATTCTCACAAATTTGTGCGGTACCGGGTTACTCCTTCCGCAAGCCTGACGCCTCCTTTAAGTGGGTGTCGCTCGTTCACGACTTTGGTACTATCAAACAAAACGTACCGGTTTCCCATAAGTTCACCTTCACAAACAACGGCGATGCACCCCTTGTGATCAGTTCGGTTCAGGCTTCCTGCGGTTGCACGGTCGCGGACTATTCCAAAGATCCAATACCGCCGGGTGCCGAGGGTTATGTTAGTGCGACCTACAACGCGGCCACTGTTGGAACTTTCAACAAGACTGTTACCGTGAATGCAAACATTGCCGAGGGTGCTGTGAAGCTGTCCATTAAGGGGCAGGTGACGGAGTAATCTCAGCATCAGGATGTGGACCGTTTCGGGCACATCCTGATATTATTTCAATAATCACGGTTGATTACCCCCCTTTTCTGAGAAGAACCCTCTCGAAAACGTTTTCGAAAATAATATCGCTAAATCCCTATCTCACTTTCGACCTCCGGGCAGGTTTTGATAACTTTGATGGCTTTTAACCATCGACTATGCCGCGACTTTTCAACGAGACTGTTTCGACACGCTATCACATGTACAACAGCCTCTTTCTCAATCTTCCGTACACAGGCATCTATCGCACCGGTACGCTGCTACCGCTATTGCAACAGGCATGTGAACAGGGTTTTGAAGCAGGAAAGGATCCCAAGACAATCATCAAAAAGTTTTTTGCCGACTATACTCCGAAGGCAACACCGGAAGAACAATTCGATCTTTTGTTTGGCATTATCCAGTATGCGGAACGCCAGGTCGTATTGTTTGATTCGATCGAAGACGCCGCGTTTGATCAGATCAACGATGTCAACGGCGCCGGTTCAGTCAACGCGCTCCTTGTAAGGGCGAAGGCGGAGGACGCGGAAGAAGAGCTCAAAAAGAAACTTGAAGATTTCAGCGTGCGTGTTGTCTTAACTGCACACCCTACGCAATTCTATCCGGGTAACGTGCTGGCGATCATCAACGATCTGGAAATGATGATCCGTGAAAACAAACTCGAGAACATAAACCTTCTTTTGCGTCAGCTTGGCAAGACGCCATTCATCAACAAGGAAAAGCCGTCACCATACGATGAGGCCGTAAGCTTATGCTGGTTCCTGGAGAATGTGTTTTACAACGTCATTCCCGAAATCATTACCAAGCTTATGAACGGACTTGATATGAAGCTCGAAGACTGGACAAATTACGATTTGTTCAAAATCGGCTTCTGGCCAGGTGGAGATCGCGACGGCAACCCGTATGTCACCCACGAGATCACAATGCGTGTAGCACAGCGGTTGCAGGAGACGTTGTTGAAGTGTTACCATCGGGACATCCGCTGGCTGAAAAGGCGCCTTACGTTTAAAGGCGTCGATCATATCATCGCCCGTGCAGAACGCAAGATTTATCCGATTGCGTACGGAGGCTACGGCGAGATCTACCACCATCCCGATGAGCTGCTGATGGATTTGCTCGAAGCGCGTGGTGTACTTATCAACCAGCATAAGGGTCTCTTCCTGAATTTGCTTGACAGCTTTATCCTGAAGGTCAAAATCTTCGGATTCTATTTCGCGAGCATGGACATCCGACAGGACAGCCGGAAACACGCCGATGTATGGAATTCTATTCTCGCAAAGCTCCAGACAAAAAACAAGAAGCTAAAGGATTTTGATACATGGTCAGAGGAGAAGAAGACCGAAACAATCCTTGGCCTTGATTTCAAGCCTTCAGCATTGAAGTTTGATGATCCGTTTGTCACGGAGATAATCGAAAGTATCAATGTTATTGGTCAGATCCAGGCGCAAAATGGACCTGAAGGTTGCCATCGTTATGTGATCAGCAACTGCCAATCTGCCATCGACATTATTCGCGTGTATCAATTGGCTAAACTCATTCTTGCAAAGGATGATAATCTTCCGCTTGATATCGTGCCGCTTTTTGAGACGATAGATGATTTGAAATCAGCGGAAAGGGTGATGAATGCTATTTACAGCATCCCGGAATATCAGGCGCATTTACGGAAGCGGGGTGGAAGTCAAATCATCATGCTCGGATTTTCCGATGGCACCAAAGACGGAGGCTACTTGCGTGCGAACTGGTCGATCTTCAAGGCGAAGGAAAATCTTACGCGCATCACGCGCGAACATGGCTTTACAGCCATCTTCTTCGACGGACGTGGTGGCCCTCCAGCGCGCGGCGGCGGTAATACTCACGACTTCTACGCTTCGCTGGGCGACACCATAGAAGACAAGCAGGTACAACTTACCGTGCAGGGTCAGACGATCAGTTCGAATTTCGGGAAACCGCTTTCGTGCTCGTTCAACCTTGAGCAATTGCTTTCCGCAGGAATTGAAAACGCCGTCTTCAGAACACGAAACCACTTCAGCGACGAAGCCAAAGAACTTATGGATGCTCTCGCCGACGAAGGCTACAAAGCATATGTCGCATTGAAAAAGCATCCGAAGTTCGTGCACTACCTTGAGAAGGTAACACCACTCGCATTCTTCGGTGACACGAACATCGGTTCGCGACCCGTGAAACGAAATTCGGGAAGCCTGAAGTTCGAAGATTTGCGGGCAATCCCATTTGTAGGATCGTGGGCGCAGATGAAACAAAATATCCCTGGTTTCTATGGTGTTGGAACGGCATTGAAGGAACTCAAGAATCAGGGTCGGATGAAAGACCTGCAGAAACTGTTCAGGACTTCATTGTTCTTCCGCACGCTGCTCAGCAACAGTATGATGTCGCTAACGAAGAGCTACTTCCCGGCGACAGCGTATCTCGCAAAAGACAAGGAGTTTGGCGAATTCTGGAAAGTTATGCACGCGGAATTCAATCTCTCTGTCCGAATGATACTTGAGGTGACAGGATACTCCGAGTTGATGGAAAACAATCCGGTGAACCGTGACTCGGTAAAACTGCGAGAGCGTATCGTTCTTCCGTTGATTACGATTCAGCAGTTTGCGTTGTATCAACTGCGCAATCTCGATCCAAAAGATAAAGCCTTTGAATCGCACTACCGGAAACTTGTGATACGATGTATGTTCGGAATTATCAACGCTGCGCGTAATTCCGCCTGATGAAGAGTGTTATTACAAACGGAATACTATCCGCGGAGATCCGACATCGCGGTGCGGAACTTGGATCGCTGCGCCACGAGCAACATCAACTCGAGTACATCTGGCAGGCTGACCCAACGTATTGGGCGAAATCGTCGCCTGTACTCTTCCCCGTTGTCGGCCAGCTGAAAGGAAACACGTATCACTATGACGACAAATCGTATTCCTTGCCGCGCCACGGGTTCGCGAGAGAATTGGATTTCGAACTCGAAACGCTCAGTGCTGACCGCGCGGTTTTCCGATTGACTGATTCGAATGAAACACGCAGTAAGTATCCGTTCACGTTTACCTTGCGAATAGGCTATACGTTGAAGGGAGACAGTCTCGTGGTTAACTATTCAGTGACAAACCCTTCAAAGGGAGTATTGCTGTTTTCTCTCGGCGCACATCCTGCCTTCAACGTTCCATTGGTGGCCGGCACAAAGTACGATGATCATTACCTGTTGTTTAGTGAGGAGGAAAGGAGTGTGCGCTGGAATATAACACCGGAAGGAACGATTGGCGACCCCGGTGAACAGCTCCTTGCCGGCGACAAGGAACTTGGGTTAACTAAGGCGCTCTTCGACCATGATGCCGTTGTGTTCAAGGATCTTAAATCAAAATGTATTTCGCTGCGCAGTCGGACCCACGAACGTGGCCTGGACTTTTCTTTCCTTGGATTTCCCTGCTTCGGCATTTGGGCCGCTCCCGGTGCTGATTTTGTGTGTCTGGAACCATGGGCAGGCATTGCCGATTCCAATGACCATGACCAGCAGTTCGCGCACAAGGAAGGAATCATAGAGCTCCAACCCAATGCGGAATGGAATGCGCAATGGGCCGTTCGGTGTTTCTGATTCGGAGATGATTCTGGAATCGTATCTTTGTTCTCACACTGTCCATCAGTGGTGTAAACCGATATGGGAAGAATTCTTGCGATAGATTATGGATTAAAGCGAACGGGCCTTGCTGTTACGGATCCGCTACGCATTATTGCCACACCGCTCCAAACTGTGCCTACAACAGAACTAATTGCCTTTTTGGTTGATTATAACAAACGGGAAGGCGTCGACGAATTTGTCGTCGGGATGCCAAAGACCATGAAGGGCGAAGATTCTGATACCGCTGCTGACGTAAGAAAGTTCATCGTTGAACTCGAACGAGCGATTCCGGGAAAGGGGATCGTTCCGGTTGATGAACGTTTTACAAGTCGGATGGCGCAGCGTGCGATGATCGAAGGCGGGATGAAGAAGAAGGATCGGCAGATCAAGGGCAACGTCGACAAAATCAGCGCAACAATAATCCTTCAGTCGTACCTGGATTTCGGTCCTCCGGGTTCTCAATTTTAAGGTCGGTACGTTTTCCGGCAGCGTAAGCAGTCAAAATATTATTAATTTTGCGCATGATTTATCCAATTGTGATGTATGGCGACCCGGTTCTCCGGCAACGTGCAAAGGACATCGAAACGGGCACAGACCTCAAAGAGCTGATCGACGACATGTTTGAGACAATGGAAGCGGCTAGCGGAATTGGGCTTGCTGCCCCCCAAATCGGAAAAAGCATTCGTCTGTTTGTTGTGGATGGTACCGTCATGGAGGACGAACCCGATCTGGTTGACTTCCGGAAGGCTTTCATTAATCCCGTTATGCTGGAGGAACTTGGTGAACCCTGGGACTTCGAGGAAGGCTGCCTCAGCATACCGAACATTCGCGAAAAAGTGTCGCGCATGCCCCAGCTTAAAATTCGTTACTACGATGAAAACTGGGAGTTGCACGAGGAGGTGTTCGACGGCATGAAGGCACGCGTCATCCAGCACGAGTACGATCACATTGAAGGTAAGATGTTCGTCGATTATCTGACTCCCCTTAAGAAACGACTGCTCAAGGGAAAGCTCGCCGATATTTCAAAAGGCAAAGTCTCAACCGAGTACCGGATCACCGCCCCCGGACGGTGAGCAATGACTCCGTTTCGGCTGGAGAAGTGGTACCTCGACGTAAGTGATGCTTCGCCCGCGGCATTCATTGGTTATGCAGCCATTCTCCGCTACCGGAATATCCGAATCCCATATACAGGATATACTTTTTTCGACGGCCGCAGCCTGAAGAACAGGAATTCATTTCGCCGTCATACTATTCCTGAAATTTCAAATGACACAATAACCTTGCAGACGCCCCTTGTGTCAGGGGAGTGGAAACGTATTGATCCTCCGATACAGCAAATCTTGTTAAAGGAAGACGATCGTGTGATCGATTGGGAGTGTCTGATGCCAAAGGCCAGCACAACGGTATCCGTAGATGGCCGTACGATTTCCGGTTTGGGCTACGCGGAGAAAATTACGCTTACCTTTATGCCATGGAAGCTCCCGATCAAAGAACTTCATTGGGGCAGATTCCTGTCAATAGATATTGCTGTAATCTGGATTAAGTGGATTGGGCAACATCCCAAAGACGTTGTTTTCTTCAACGGAAGAGAAATGCAAAACCCGCGGATTGCGAAATCTGAAATTGCTTTTGAAACCTTTTCTCTTGTTTTGACAGAAGCAGCGACGCTTCGCGAAGGTAAGGTAGGTTCAACGGTGTTTAAAAACGTTCCGGCTACCGCAAGATTATTCCCGTCATCAATTCTGAGTCTTGACGAGAACAAATGGCTTTCAGATGGTAAATTGTTCGCCGGAAATTCGTTGGTTGCCACCGGCCACGCGGTCCATGAAGTCGTTATATGGAAATGATTCGTAAGCGAATAGGGCAAGTACTCTACGGGAGCCTCTTCTGCCTGCTTTTACCTGCATTACTGTGGTACTGGTCTGTTAACCTGCATGTGCCTCTGCCCGTCGTACCATGGAGCTTTATCGGATATTTTCTTTTTGTGATCGGGCTGGTACTCGTCGCCATGGGAATGTGGAACCTCCTGACTATCGGCGGCGGTCTTCCGATGAATGCATTTCCCCCGGTTCGATATGTCTCGCGTGGAGCTTACCGCATTTTCCATCATCCGATTTATGTCGGCTTTTGCCTCGGTGTAGCCGGAGCATCCATTATAACGGGATCTGCTGCCGGACTTTACGTGATTACTCCTGTCATTACTTTGATGTGCGCGGCATTGGTTTGGGGTTTTGAACAACATGACCTTCGCGCACGCTTCGGGACGCAGTCGCATACAACGTTCGTCGATCCTCCCATGGCAGCAGATTCACCAGCTTCGTTGACGTGGCGCCTTCGTGCTTTTGCCCTTGCATTCGTCCCGTGGTTCATCCTGTACGAGGTTGTCGTGTTCATTGGTGTACTGCCAGGATCCATCAATACGTTACTTCCCGGTGAACCTAGTCTTCCCGTAATTGAATGGATGGAAGTGCCTTATTTTTTGACTTACCTCTTCGCCGGCGCTGCACCATTTGTGATCCGAAGTATGTCGGGACTGAGGCAGTTTGTTGTGAACGCGTGGTTCGCAACAGCAGCAGGTATCTTTGCCTTTGTAACGCTACCCTTACACGCGGAGCCGCGGGCGTTCGAAGCCTCGACTTATCTTGGTGACCTTATTGTGCTGGAAAGAAATTGGGATAGCGCCGCAGCAGCATTTCCCTCCTTTCATGTGATATGGGCCCTGCTTGCGTGCACTGTCTGGACACGAGGTTATCCCCATATCAAATGGATCTTTGCCCTTCTTACAACCTCCATGATAGTCGCATGCGTGGCGGTCGGCGCCCACTCAATCCTGGATGTGTTGGCGGGGATATTTGTATTCGCTATGGTCATAAGAAGGCGACGTCTGTGGCGTTGGCTTAATCTGAAATGTGAGCGCATAGCCAATTCGTGGACATCGGTCCAGGTCGGACCGCTGCGCGTGATCAGCCATGCTCCATACGCATTTGCGGCCGCAGCTGTCGGGATATTTCTCGCCGGTATTTTTGGCGTCCCGATACTTACCCTGGCGCTCGTAACCATGACTACCTTCATCGGCGGTATTTTATGGGGTCAGTTGATTGAAGGCTCACCGCGGCTGCTTCGACCCTTTGGATACTTTGGAGCAATCGGAGGCGGTATAGTAGGAATTTTGATAGCGATAATAGTAACTGAAACAGATATTTTTTCACTGCTCGCGGCATTTGCTCTGGCATCGCCATTAACTCAGGCAGTGGGAAGGGTGCGCTGCCTGGTGCAGGGATGCTGTCACGGGAAACCGGCGTCAGGTGATGGAATTCTGTATACAAATCCACACTCCCGCGTCTGCAGGAGCGGGGCTTTCAAGGATGAACGTCTGCACAACACACAACTCTATTCCATACTTTCGAACATCGCCCTCTTCCTTATATTGTGGCGGCTTTGGTATGGTGACGCATCCGCTTCATTGATAACGGGATTTTACTTCCTTCTTACGGGAATTCAACGTTTCGTTGAGGAGGCGTACAGAGGCGAGGTCCAGACGAAATACTATGGAGGATTGCGTTTCTATCAATGGCTTGCGGTTCTATTTGTTGTCGGCGGTATAGTGGTAACGTGGATCGATTCATCTGTCCCCGTTCCGTTAACAACATCAACCCTGGGTATCCTCACTTTGATTTCGTTTGGCGGTGGACTACTTTGGAGCTTTGGCATGAGTATGGATTTTCCGTCATCGAATGTCCGCTTCTCCAAACTATCAGACTAACACATGAATATTAATTCACGCCTTCCTGATGTCGGCACGACCATATTCACTGTAATGTCCAGGCTGGCGGCAGAACATGGCGCTATTAACCTCTCGCAAGGCTTTCCTGATTTTGAAATTGATCCGGAGTTGATTGCACGGGTTGATGAAGCCATGAAGCGCGGACACAATCAGTATGCACCGATGGCGGGATTGCCTCAGCTTCGGCAGGCGATAGCGGATTCACTGGAACGGAGTTACAATATTCATCCCGACCCTGAAACAGAAATAACGGTTACGGCAGGCGCGACGCAGGCAATATTCAGCGCAGTCACGGCATTCGTTGGCGCCGGTGATGAAGTACTTGTGTTCGATCCATCATACGATTCATACAATCCTGCAATTCGCATGGTTGGTGGAGTTCCTGTACATATCAACTTGCGATATCCTGAGTTCAGACCGGATTGGGATGCAGTCAGTAGGCACATCAGCCCCCGTACCCGGATGATTATCATTAACACGCCACACAACCCACTGGCTACAGTCTGGGAAGAAGACGACATGCGTGAACTGGAAAGGTTGGCAATCCGCTATGATCTGGTGGTTCTGAGCGATGAAGTTTACGATCGGCTGATTTACGACGGCAGAAAACATCTCAGCGTACTCGGGTTTCCGGCTTTGGCATCCCGTAGCCTGGCCTGCTTCTCATTCGGGAAAACTTTTCACGCAACGGGATGGAAAGTTGGATATATTGTTGGTCCTTCCGTCTTGATGACGGAGGTTCGCAAGACGCATCAGTTCATCGTTTTCAGTGTTAATACGCCGGTCCAGTACGGACTGGCCGAGTATCTCTCAGATGCGGATCATTATGAAAATATTGGTAATTTCTATCAACAGAAGCGCGACTTCTTCCTTCATCAGCTTGCAGGTTCGCCATTCGAACCGCGGCACACAACGGGTTCGTACTTCCAACTGGTTTCATACCGCCAGTTTTCTTCGATCTCAGATGTGGAGCTGGCGCGAACGATGACAATCAAACACAAAATAGCAACCATACCCGTATCCGTTTTTTACCGGGACGGTACTGATAACAAACTTCTGCGACTGTGTTTTGCCAAGCGTGAGGAAACCCTCGTCCACGCCGGAGAAATTCTTCGGAGTCTTACACCGGAGTCACTACAATAAAACTGTGATAGGTTCGTCTCCTTTTTCGTGCTACGTCTCGTCCCTATTCTGAAAAAAACAATGATGACCGCATTTGTAATCATCCTTATAGTCACAGTTGCGGTCTGGTGGTTCTTACAACGACCCGAATTCGGAGCGTTCGCAACAGGTACCCGCCTCGAAAGAATTAAACAATCGCCTCATTTTAAGAACGGACAATTTCAGAATTTGTCCAATACGCCCAACCTGACGGAGGGTGCGACCTATTTAGGGGTAATGAAAGAGTTTGTTTTCGGTGAAAAGGTGCGTAACAAACCACTTGACAGCATTCCTGCCGTGAAGACGGACTTGCTGAATGCCGTTCCTGATGAGAATATCCTGGTGTGGTTTGGCCACTCTTCATACTTCATGCAGCTTGACGGGAAGCGGATTCTCGTTGACCCGGTGTTCAGTGGAACAGCGTCTCCGCTTGCATTCACTACACGCAGCTTCCCGGGATCAGATATCTATTCAACAGACGACTTACCAACAATTGATTACCTGATCATCACGCATGACCATTGGGATCATCTCGATTACGAAACGGTGACCAGGCTGAGAGAAAAAGTGGGCGTTGTGATTTGCGGGCTTGGTGTTGGTGCCCACCTCGAGCGCTGGGGATACAATGCCGATCGTATTGTGGAGAAAGACTGGTATGAAACCGTTGAGCTTGACAAAGGGTTCACGTTGCATACAGCGCCTGCGCGACATTTTTCAGGTCGCGGACTTAAACGCAATCAGAGTTTGTGGATGTCCTACATTTTAGAGAGCCCTTCCGGTCGGATCTACATAGGCGGTGACAGTGGATACGACAGTCATTATGCGGCCATCGGTGAGCGATTTGGAAAAATTGATCTTGCTGTCCTTGAAAACGGTCAATACGACAAAAGCTGGCGATACATCCATATGCTGCCTGAAGAAGTGGTTCAGGCTGCAAAAGATCTCAATGCTGAGCGGCTTCTAACCGTACACAATTCGAAATTTTCCCTTGGAAATCACGCGTGGGATGAACCGCTCATACGGGTATTTGCATTGGCGAAAGAGCAGGGTGTCGATTTGATTACCCCTGCTATTGGCCAGAAAGTGGATTTGAAAAATACCGCCTCTTCTTATCAGCCATGGTGGGTGGAAGTGAAATAGCCGTTTTCGGCAATTGCGTCAATTATCTTACCTGCTGCCTGTAATTCAGCACTTCTGTGACGCCTGTCACGTTTAATCAGCGGAGGTATACAGAAATTGGTTAGAATGAGGCAGGTGCTGCATCCCTTTAATACGCTCAAAGAAGTCTTTGATTTGCTACCGGATGCGTTGGTCGTTGTCGACAGCGATGGAAAGATTATGTTCTACAATCAGGAATTATCCAATCTTCTTGGTTATTCTCCGCATGAGCTGATCTCGAAACCGGTAGAGGTGCTGGTGCCCCGCAGACACCGGCCTGCACACGCCCAGCACGTGGCGAGTTTTTTCCGCCGCAGGGTGCGAAGAAAGATGGCAGCCGGGGTACCATTGTTTGCCCTTTGCAAAGACCAGTCAGAAATTCAGGTTGACATTGCGCTCTCCCCATACACCATCGGCGAAAACGCTTATGCTATCGCTGTTATTCGCGAGTTTTCAGAAATGCAGTACCTCGAACAGAAAATTGGAAGCCTGCGTCGTTCCAAAGAAGAACTTGAAAAGTTCGCGTGCGTCGTGAGCCACGATTTGAAAGCCCCGATTAACCGAATCCACGCATTGGTCGATATGATCGTGAAGGAACTGCCGGAGGAAAAAAGCGATGACCTTTCGGTTTTGGTCGGATATCTGAGGCAGAGCGTTTCGTTGACCGAAAAATTAATTGCAGGAATTCTCGAGCAGTCCCGTGCCGAATACGACGTGGGCCAGGAGCCGATTGATCTCAATGAAATCCTGAATGAAGTTCGAAGAAGCATCTCGATCCCGTCGTCCTTTTCCATATCAGTTCCTCAACCGCTTCCCGTAATTACCGGAAATCGGGTTCAGTGGATACAGGTCTTAATGAACCTGGTTACGAATGCTGTTAAATACAACGACAAAGAGGCCGGAATACAGGAAATCACGTGGCTGCGCGACGGCGACGACATCCTTCTGGATTTCGCCGATAACGGCACCGTTGTCGAGCCGGACAAACGCCATTCCATATTTCAGATGTTTGTTCGCGGCGAAAGTCGGAGCCACCCGACTTCACACGGAGTCGGACTTTCAATTGTAAAGAAAATAGCCGAGCAGGGTGGTGGAAACATCGAATACGCCGAAAGTCACCTTGGGGGCTCCTGTTTCAAAATACGATGGCCTTCCGGGCGATCCCGCTAATACTGCATTTTCATCACGTTGCGCCGTCATCCGCTCAAAAGCGAGCAAAGAGGGAAAAAACACGTTCACTTTTCCCCTGCTTTTCTTTTCTTTGCGGGGCGGAACCGGAATCGAGATATGCAGGACCTAAAAATAACGCTGATTCAGTCAGATCTCCATTGGGAAGATGTCGATGCAAATTTGTCGATGTTTGAGGAAAAAATATGGCAAATCGGCAGATCGACCGATGTCATCGTCCTTCCTGAGATGTTTACGACCGGTTTCTCAATGGCTGCATCAAAGCTGGCCGAGCATATGAACATGAAAACGTTCAAATGGATGCGCCAAATGGCTGACCAAACCGGTGCATTGATTCTTGGAAGCTACATTGTCCGCGTGCACGACAAATATTTTAACCGACTGCTCTGGATGGAGCCCGGTGGCAATTACCGCACATACGACAAACGCCATCTTTTCCGAATGGCAAACGAACATAAAACCTACTCGCCGGGTGAAAGCCTGTTGGTGGCGAATTGGAAGGGGTGGAAAATATGTCCGCTTGTCTGCTACGACCTGAGATTCCCCGTATGGACCCGCAACCGTTGGGATAGAGAGGCCGATACGCTGGCCTATGACGTTGCCATCTATGTTGCCAACTGGCCAACCGCACGAATTGATGCGTGGGATACTTTGCTTCGGGCACGCGCGATTGAGAACCTTAGCTATGTCGTCGGTGTGAACCGCATAGGAATCGACGGAGCAGGCGTAGAGCACAACGGCCGTTCTGCTGTGGTCAGTCCCAAAGGTGAACCCATATTCACGATTGAAGGCACAGAAGCGATTCACACGGTCGAGTTGAACGCGAATTCGCTGCATGCCTTCCGCCATCGCTTCCCCTCGCATCAAGACGCGGATGATTTCACCGTAGAATTTGAATATGAAGAAGACGTGTAGAGCGACGCTCGCTGCCTCCGGAGAAACGCCAGGCCCTCGACTGACTTACTTTCTGAAAATTTCTAGTTTATCATCCTTAATCATCTAACCAAACCATGTCCCAGCGCAAGATTTCCCGAGCCCTTGTTTCCGTTTTTTACAAAGACAATCTCGATCCGATAATACATGAGCTGGGCAAACAGGGTGTGGAATTTGTTTCGACAGGAGGAACGCAGGACTTTATTGAAAAACTGGGCTATCCCGTAACCCCGGTTGAAAAACTCACCGGATACCCCTCAATATTCGGAGGTCGCGTTAAGACGCTGCACCCTGCGGTCTTCGGTGGAATTCTCTTCCGCCGTGATGAGGCTGGTGATGTCAGCCAGGCAAAGGAATTCAACATAAATGCCATCGATCTGGTAATCGTAGATCTCTACCCGTTCGAGGAAACGGTTGCCAAAGGAGGCACCGACGAGGAGATCATCGAAAAGATCGATATCGGAGGAATCTCCCTTATCAGGGCAGCTGCCAAGAATTTTAAGGATGTTCTGATCGTGTCATCACGCAAACAATACCCGGACCTGCTTTCACTACTCGAGAAAGGTAAGGGCAGCACGGATATTTCGGATCGGAAACGCTTTGCAGCTATGGCCTTCGACGTTACGTCGCACTACGACTCAGCAATTTTCAAATATTTCAACAACGATTTCCAACTCCCTTCATTGAAGGTCAGCTATCAGGAGGGGCGCGTCTTGCGCTATGGCGAAAACCCCCATCAGAAGGGAACATATTTTGGAGACCTGGACGGACTGTTCGAGCAGTTAAATGGGAAGGAACTCTCTTACAATAATCTGGTTGACGTCGATGCGGCCATCCGGCTTGTTGCTGAATTTGAGGATGATACGGCGTTTGTCATTATTAAACATACGAATGCCTGTGGCGTGGCAATTGGCGGGAACGTGAAGGAGGCTTACCTCAAGGCATTTCAGGCTGATACCATCTCGGCCTTTGGCGGCGTACTTGCCACCAACAAAACAATTGATCTTGCCGCCGCTGAAGAGATTAACAAACTTTTCTTTGAAATCCTGATTGCACCGGAGTATTCTGCGGATGCGCTCGCCCTCCTTAAGAGCAAAAAGAACCGGATGATTCTCCGTCAAAAGCAGGCGCTTAAAGAGACAACACAATTGAAGACCATCCTGAACGGGATTATAGAGCAAGATTTGGATCTTAAAACAGATGCGCGCGAAGACCTTAAGGTTGTGACAAAGCGTTCGCCTTCGGAAAGTGAAGTACGGTCACTCCTGTTTGCGAGCAAGGTATGTAAGCACACCAAATCCAACACGATTGTGCTGGCGGTCGATGGGCAGTTGCTTGCAAGCGGGGTCGGACAAACCTCACGTGTGGACGCGCTCAAACAGGCTATCGAAAAAGCAGCAGCTTTTGGGTTTACCTTACAAGGTGCGGTGATGGCATCGGATGCGTTCTTTCCATTCCCTGACTGCGTGGAGATTGCCAGTAAGCACGGTATCCATGCCGTTATCCAGCCGGGAGGGTCGGTTAAAGATCAGGACTCAATCGACTTCTGTGATGCGCACGAAATGGCTATGGTATTCACGGGTGTGAGACACTTCAAGCACTAACGTCTGAAGACAGCATCAACGGAGAGGAAGCGACGAAAGGGAGGGCTAATCGCCGAAGGTAATGTCGCCGACGTTACGTCGCAGTTCACAACATGTAAAGTTTCCGAAGCACGTAAAATGTTACCTCTCACATCGTGATCAGCCGGCTTGCTATAAACTTTCCGGG
>JAEZDW010000271.1 GCA_023417955.1 Bacteroidota bacterium | reverse complement strand
AAAAACTGAAGGCGCTTCAGTTGACGATTGACAAACTTGAAAAAACGTACGGTAAGGGTACCGTGATGAAACTGAGTGATGAGAAGGTAGTCGATATCCCGGCTATCCCAACGGGGTCCCTCGGCCTTGATATTGCACTCGGTATTGGTGGAATTCCGCGGGGCCGGATTGTAGAAATATATGGCCCTGAATCATCGGGAAAGACGACGTTGACATTGCATTGTATTGCCGAAGCTCAAAAGAAAGGTGGACTCGCCGCGTTCATCGACGCCGAGCACGCCTTCGACAGGGCTTACGCTGAAAAGCTTGGTATTGATACAGAAAACCTGCTTATATCACAGCCGGATAACGGTGAACAGGCCCTTGAAATCGCGGACCACCTGATTCGTTCGGGAGCAATTGACATAATCGTAATCGACTCCGTTGCCGCCCTCGTTCCAAAAGGCGAACTCGAAGGCGAAATGGGCGAAAGCAAGATGGGCTTGCAGGCGCGCCTTATGTCGCAGGCGTTGCGTAAGCTTACCGGAACGATCTCAAAAACCGGGTGCTGCTGTATCTTCATCAACCAGCTCCGCGAAAAGATTGGTGTGATGTTCGGAAACCCGGAAACGACAACCGGCGGTAACGCATTGAAATTCTATGCTTCTGTACGTCTCGACATTCGTCGCATCGGCCAGATTAAGGAGGCCGCCGACGACATTACCGGTAACCGTGTAAAAGTTAAGGTAGTCAAGAACAAAGTGGCCCCTCCATTTAAGGTAGTGGAATTCGATATCATGTACGGACGCGGAATTTCAAAGTCGGGCGAAATCCTCGACCTCGGTGTTGAACTGAACCTGGTTCAGAAGTCCGGATCGTGGTTCTCCTACAATGGCAATAAACTCGGTCAGGGCCGCGACGCTGTTAAGCAGCTGATCGAAGATAACCCGGAACTTATGGATGAACTGGAAAAACGTATCCGTGAAAAGCTTGTTGGCGAAGGCGCAAAGGTATTGGAAGAAAATGTCTAACCAGTATCCAACGCAAAACAAAAAGGCACCATAACCGGTGCCTTTTTTTATGAGATTTCAAACAATTTATAGTTTATAATTGGGGCAGACAAGTATTGAAGTGGGTGCCCGTTTTTCTAATCCCGGGGAGGTAATACTTTCTGGTTTCATAATCTTTTGAGGCTATGTGATGTCGCTCTTAGAAGAACAACTCCGCTATTACCTACCTGCGAAATCCATTTTTTTAGTTTTTTTCTCGACACGAAAAAAAGAGAATTTATAAGCCATGCATAAGCTTCAGGTAAGCGTCGCCTAAGTGTTGTCGCCGCAGCGTAGAGCCAGCCAAGTTCCACCCTGGATCCACGTATGACCCAGCTATGTAATGCTTAACCTGGATCTTGGCCGGGTCCAGGCTGGATCTATGCTGGCTCTGAAATGCGGCCATAACGCTTATAGATCGCTTGCACAACGAATACGTACCGAAGAAAGGACAAATAAATGCTGTCGTAATTAACCCGGGAAAAGCTTGATTGCGGCAAAAGTTTAATGATGTAAGCCTAAGCAACCAGCAGCCAATGACTATTACCTGATTTTTCAGAGGCATCAGCGAAGGTTAAAGGGAGGGAGAGTGGAGGGAGACTGGAGGGAGAGTGGACGAAGACTGGAGGGAGAGTGGATAATGCATTTGGCTTGAGCAACGGAATGGCATCGCAATAGCCAACGTTCCCCGAGGTTTGGACCTTCGTGTTGGAATGTTGTCACTCATACCGGAAAAGAATCGATTAATACTGCGTTAGTAGTTGACTGTATATCTCACCAAAAACTTCACTGCCCCTTTTGATGTTCGCGTCACTAAGCGTGCTAACTGGCGGAATTTTCTCTATTCCAATATAGGACAGCTTATTCTCCAAAAATCCAAGACTCTTGCACACGCTTTGAAGGGAATTAATTCGCGTAATTACGCCATACAGCAGGCAGGCTAGCTGTTTTTTGGTTGTCATGGTCTTGTAATACCTGTCAGATCCACATTTTGCAACAGCATCCTCTATGATTGCATTAGGGATAAAAGAAAAAAATTGGCACAAGACAGGCTGCCCCGATAATTTGATATCTTTGCTCATGATGTTTTTTGTGTCGAAACTCAAACATCACAAAAAAAGGCGGCAAGTGAAAACCTTCCGCCTTTTTCATTTATTACTCATTTTAGTCGGATGACAGTAATCAGAAATCAGAAATTCTGCAAATTATCATTCGCCTATGAGCGAATCGCCATCACGGGATCAAGCCGCGCAGCTATCGCCGCCGGAATAATTCCGCTCACAATTCCGATGATTGATGAGACGCCCAGCCCGAGAATGATATTTTCAATAGAAAGTGCAATCTCCATCGTACCCACGGGTACAAATGTGACGAGATAAACGAGGAACAGCCCCGTCAAGCCCCCGATCAAACACAGGAACACCGATTCAAACAGGAACTGAAATAGAATAAAGTAGTTCTTTGCACCGAGAGATTTTTGAAGACCGATGATACTCGTGCGTTCCTTAACGGATACAAACATGATGTTAGCAATTCCAAAACCTCCAACGAGCATTGCAAACCCACCGATAAACCATCCAGCCACGCTGATTCCGTCAAAAAGATTACCGATGATAGACATCAGTGCTTCGGGACGGTTAACAGCGAAGTTGTCTTTTTCGGTTGGTCGTACCCCCCGCCGAACACGGAGCAATCCACGCACCTCGTTTTCAAGTTCTACCAGTCCGATGTCAGTATCAAAACCCTTGATTCCGATACTGGACTCCAATTCATCCCAGCGTCCGGTACCCGTTTGATAAAGTCTGCGGAAAGCGTTATATGGAATAATAGCTGCATCGTCATTGCTTGGGGTGCCCATAAAGCTCTCGCCTTCCCGCTTGATCACGCCTGCAACGATAAATTTCAGGTTCTTGATTTTGATCGCCTGGCCAACGGGATTCTCGCCATTAGGGAACAGGGCCTGCGCTACCTCATACCCGATAATAACAATATTTCGTCCGGCCGCGAGTTCGTCCGGGGTGAGGTAACGTCCATTCTCGATGTCGATACTAAAGATGTTATCATAGCCTTCACTGCCTCCAACAAGTCGTATCTGGCCAATGCTATTGTTTCCGCGCTTCAGATTCGAGTTTTGGTATTCTGAGAATATGGAGATATACCGTTTGTGCTTTAGGTTTTCCGAAAGGAACTTGTATTCGTTTTGAGAGGGCGTGGGGCGCATCCAGAAATCCCACCAGCGGTACTCTCCCGTGTTATCAGCCAGCCAGGGCCACTTCTCAACATAGATCACACCGGTACCGATAAAGCTCAGGCTGTCCTTGATATTCTTTTCCAGAGAATCGACGAAAGTGAGCACGGCGATAACGAGAAAGATACCGACCGTAACGCTTAGCAGCGAAAGGATCGTTCGCATCAGGTTCGCCTTGAGAGCTTTCCAGGCGAAACGGAAACTTTCATAAATCTGACCAAGTATTTTCACGGGAACAATATTATTTATGGCAGCCTGCCGGTGGACGGCATCAGTAATCCTGTTTGTCGATGCGCGACCGCCGAAATTACCTCAATTAGACTAAAAAAACGGTTTTTTGTTACAGCGCTGAAAAAAGCCTTCCCTTTTGTCGAAAAAGCTAAATATTGACTTATTTTTGCCTCCCAAAATCTTAAAATATCCCTTCATTGGGCGTCTCTTGCACTTACAAATATGAAGTTATCCGAATTCAAGTTTGAACTTCCCAACAACCTGATTGCCCTTGATCCTGCTGAAAACCGAGACGATTCACGCCTGATGGTAGTACATAAGGACTCGGGAAAAATCGAACACCGGGTCTTCAAAGATATTGTTGAATACTTCGACGAAGGCGACGTGATGGTCGGCAACGACACCATGGTTTTCCCTGCCCGTTTATACGGAAGAAAGGAAAAGACAGGTGCAAAAATCGAAGTTTTTCTGCTCCGCGAGCTTAATGCCGATATGCATCTCTGGGATGTACTTGTCGATCCGGCGCGCAAAATCCGTGTTGGCAACAAACTCTACTTTGGCAATGGCGACCTGGTTGCCGAAGTAATAGACAACACAACCTCTCGCGGAAGAACAATCCGCTTCCTGTTCGACGGCGACTCAACTGCTTTCGATAAGGTAGTTGAAACCCTGGGAGAAACTCCTCTTCCGAAATACATCAAGAGGAAGGTAAAACCTGAGGATAAGGACCGATTCCAAACAATATTCGCAAAAAATAAAGGAGCGGTGTCGGCTCCAACTGCGGGTCTTCACTTCACGAAGCAGCTCATGAAGAGACTGCAGCTCAAGGGCGTTGAAAGTACATTCATCACGCTGCACATCGGTCTTGGAACTTTCCGTCCGGTAGATGTTGAAGATCTGACGAAACATAAAATGGATTCCGAAAACTTTATCGTCGGTGTTGATGCGGTTAACAGCGTTAACAAGGCCCTCGATAATAAAAACCGCGTATGCGCGATCGGAACGACAACCATGCGTGCACTTGAATCTGCTGTTTCGGCAACGAACCGGCTCAAGGCAAGAGAAGGCTGGACTGACAAGTTTATCTTCCCTCCTTACGACTTCAAAATCTGCAATGCGATGGTCACCAATTTCCACATGCCTGAATCAACATTGTTGATGATGGCTGCAGCGTTCGGAGGTTACGATCTTATTATGGAAGCCTACCGGGTGGCTAAGAAGGAAAAGTATAAGTTTCTCACGTATGGCGATGCCATGCTGATCATCTAAGTTGTCTTATTCCGAAAATTTCAGCCCCGCGAACGCGGGGTTTGTTTTTTCTACAAGCGACGGATCATGAATGCATAGAGCGAAACAGCCACCGGATAAATCAGAAAGTACTGCATCGAGGCCGGGAAGATCCGGATTAACATCCCCAATGGAGAAATCAGCAGGATAATACCTCCGGCGATGACCAACCATTTACGCCACCTTTCCATTGGCTCGCGCGCAATTCGGAACATCTCGTAAATGAGGTATGTAACGACGACGACATTAAAAATGAGAACAAGCAGACGAATGAATATCATGAGTATAGGC
>JAEZDW010000148.1 GCA_023417955.1 Bacteroidota bacterium | reverse complement strand
GGATAACCAAATGGCCATTTGAGTTCCGGCATGAAGGTGAAGTTCATACCGTAGACAGATGCGATAAGAGTCGGCGGAGCGAACACGACGGTCACGACCGTGAATATTTTTATGACGGTGTTCTGTTCAATGTTTACAAGACCAAGAAACGTATTCTGCAGATACTCCAGTCGTTCGGCGCTAAACTGCGAGTGCTGGAGCAGGGAGCCAATGTCGCTGAGGATGATCTTAAAACGTTCGTTCTCGAAACGGTTGAATTCCTGAATACGAATTAATGAACTTACGACGCGCTGCTTTTCAGTGATCGTCTGATGCAGCAGCATCGTGTTTTCCTGCAATTGTGCTATGCCAAGCAGCAGGTCTTCGTTCAGCGATTTGCGCGCAATCAATTCCTTACTGATGACGTTCACCTTTCGGTTGATACCTTCAATAAGGTCGGCATCGCTGTCGATGCGAGTTTCGAGAATTGTCAGGAATATATTCAGGCCGGAAGGTCGATTATCCAGCGTAGCCGTTGACCCGGCTGTTTTTAGTTTACGGACCGACTCTGCGAATATTTTCAGGTCGCTCTGGCGATACGTGAACAGCATGTTCTCCTTCAAAATGAAAGTCACGTTTTGCACGTTCATTTCGCCGGATTCAATTCCGATAAATCCGAGGTTGATTTCAACGGTTTCGTCCGTTTCGAAAAAACGGGAACTGCTTTCGATTTCCTGAACCTCCTGCGAGGTAAAGAATTCGATTTTGTAGTTCTTTTCGACGAATTCACGTTCTTGTTGCGACGGCGACTGGAGGTCGATCCATTGGATGTTCGGGATAGCCATGACCTCATTGAGAGCAGGCGCTTTGTGCTGCTGAATCCTGTTACCCTGAATTGTATAAACCCGAATCATCCTGGAGTTTTTCGGCCTGCAATTTAAAAGCATAAATCAAAATACCAGCAGGACGGACGGGAACTTCGGACCGGGTATTAAAAGATGTATACGGGAGGAAGACAGCGACGGAACATAATTTTTTTTGCCTAATTTCGTTTCCGGAAAAACGCCACGGCTTTATGCGGCATCATATCCTATTCTTCTGCGGGCTGCTCTTTGCCTCTATCGGTGCCTTCGGTCAGGAGGCTGAACCGACTGACGATGCTGAGCCTCAGGACCAGCGGTTTACAGTCGACACGCCGGTGAACCTCGACTTTGGTCAGGAGGAGGAAGTGGAGCAACCGAAAAAAAAGAAGGTAAAAAAGAAAGTATTCTACGGCATCAAAACAAAGAAAGGGTTTACCCGCAAGGGATATGGCAACCGGGTAACATATGAAACGTTCTACTTTCTGAAAAAACCTGAGAAGCCTCAGGGATTTGTTCGCGATATTTATTGGTATGATTTCACACGCAAGGAAATTCGTGTGACACAAAAGTTCGATCCCAATAAGGGTGTTCTTCTACACGGCCCTTATGAAAGAAGGCAGGGTGAAATCATTCTGGAGAAGGGAATCTTCTATAAAGGTACCAAGCATGGTCGCTGGATGAAATACGGTCGCGACAGCGTGCTTCTCGACAAGGAAAAATATTTTCGCGGCTGGCCAAAAGAGTCTCTTGTGTCCTACTATGATCCTGTCGAACGGAAACGCATGAAGGAAATGCTTCCCATTGAATACGGTGAAAAAGAAGGCTACTACTACTTCTTTCACGAAAATGGAATGCTGGCGGTGCAGGGGGAATACCGCTGGGATCAGCGCGTGGGTGACTGGGTTGAATATTACCCGAACGGACGACGAAAGAAAATTGTTACATATCCCAAAGAGGCATTCGACAAAAGCGTAAGGCCCTACGTCAAAGCTGAGTGGAACGAGAACGGGAAGGAAATCTACCGTAACAACAAGATGGCGGCACGTCGATGACCATCAGTTAATAGCATCCTCGAAGTGTTCAATCTCAGGAGATTCTCCGGGTTTTACAGAGACAACGTCGAAACGAATATGGCCCTGCCAGTTGGTTGAGAAGATCCACTCTTCAGCAGCGTCGAAAATTCGTCCGGCCTGCTGTGTCATGACAAACTGCTCAGGTTCTCCGTAGTCGGATGATTTCCTCGTTTTGACCTCGACAAACAGCACCCAATCGTCCTTTTGTACGATGAGATCAATCTCTGCTTTTCCGTGACGGTAATTACGGGCGAGAATTTCGTAGCCTTTTTCTTTCAGGTAACGCGCAGCCAGCGTTTCGCCCTGGTTTCCGGTTTCGATTTTGTTACTCACAACGGTTTCAATTTTATCGGTCACAATTATCTCCTACATTTGAAATTGAATTTACGGTTTTATGTCGGTGACGAAAAAAAATATTGAAGGCTTTACGCGGCAGCTTTCGGACGCGCTCAAGATTGGTCAGACGCTTGACCTTGATCGTCCCGGGAGCGATATCCGAAATATCGTAATAGCCGGTATGGGGGGATCAGGCATTGCGGCAAACCTGGTGGAGTCGCTCACCTTCGGCAGAATTCCGATTCCGATTACAATATGTAAAAGCTATAACATCCCCCAGTTTGTAAGTCCGCACACGCTTTTTATCGCGTGCTCTTACCGGGGTAATACTGAAGAAACGGTCGCAGCCATGAACAAGGCGCTGCTTAAACGCGCGCATGTTATAGGCGTTTCTTCGGGAGGCAAACTCCTGGATATCTGTCGGGAGTATAACCTTTTCTACATACAGCTACCCGCAGGCTCTGACAGCCCGCGCGGAATGCTCGCGTATAACCTGATCGCGCTTTTGTATGTCCTGTATC
Source organism: Bacteroidota bacterium (assembly GCA_023417955.1). Lineage (GTDB taxonomy): Bacteria > Bacteroidota > Bacteroidia > Cytophagales > Cyclobacteriaceae > Ohtaekwangia. The sequence continues at coordinate 1,918 of JAEZDW010000148.1, read as the reverse complement.
ACACCAATTTGATTGGTGCAGCTTTCATCAAGGAGACGGAAAATGCAATCGAATTTCTCGATCGGGGTTCGAAAGGAATTCAGAATGAGGCGGAAATCATAGCCAGGAAACTTAAAGGTCGCCTGCCTGTTATTTATTGTGATAGCCGGCTTTTTGCCATTGCACTGCGCTTTCAGCAGCAACTCAATGAGAATGCAAAGCAAATGGCGCACATTAATACATTCCCCGAAATGAACCACAATGAACTTGCCGGGTGGCGTTTTCCGGAGAATCTGATTCCCATGCTCCAACCGGTGTACATGTACTCGGATCACGATCACGAGAGGGTGGAACGTCGAATGGAAATCTGCAGAGAGATTTTCGAGAAGAAATCAAATCCGATTATCGACATCATAGGTGAAGGCGCTTCGTTGCTGGAGCAGTATTATTACCTCATACACCTTACGGACTGGATTTCATTCTTTCTCGCGCGTGAGAACGGTGTGGAGCCCGATGGCGCAGAATCAATTACTTACCTCAAGGAGGAGCTTGCAAAAACCAGGTGAACGTTCGAATAAATAAAAAGACATCGTTTATTGATCTCGGGTTGATAGATTACAAGGTCGCGTGGGATTATCAAACGGAACTCTTCCAAAAAACACTTGCGGTTAAGTCGTATAACCGCGAGCATGAATCCGATCAGAGAGAGACTGCGAATTACCTGATCTTCTGCGAACACCCTCATGTATTTACGCTCGGAAAGAGTGGCAAGGAAGCGAATCTGCTCGTCACGAAGGATGAGTTGGAGCAATTTGGCGCAAGCTATTACCATATTAACAGAGGTGGCGATATTACCTATCACGGCCCCGGCCAGATTGTGGCGTATCCGGTCATTGATCTGGAAAACTTTTTCACGGACATACACCGTTACATGCGTCTACTCGAAGAGGCAGTGATTCTTACCTGCCGGGATCTCGGACTGGATGCCGGAAGAATAGAGGGGCTAACCGGTGTGTGGATTGATTTCGAAGATGCGGACCGCGCGAGGAAAATTTGTGCTCTTGGCGTCAAAACCAGCCGGTGGGTAACAATGCACGGCCTTGCCTTTAACGTTAACACGGATTTGCGTTACTTTGAACACATCGTTCCGTGTGGCATCGACGATAAGGCGGTGACTTCAGTTGAACTTGAATTGAAACAGCCACAGGATATGCAGGCGATTGCTGCCCTGCTTCGGGGCCACCTCAGTACATTATTCAGCATGGAGATGTTATGATAAGGGATATCAACATACCGGAAGTCAGAAACGTTACTCTTGCCGTCGCGCGTGAAAGTCAATCCCCGGAAACGGTTTGGAAAGTTTATTTGTTAAATAATAACGACTTCCCGATAGAGAATACGCTGGTGTCCAGCAAGGGCTATGGTGTGAAGAATGGCGAAGAACAACGCACTTCCGTTCTCCGGCATTTCCTGGAAACTGTGCCGGCCCGTTCTACGATGCTCATTGAACCGATTGATCCGGCAGTCTTTCATCTTACGAATGAATATTGGGTAAGCTATTATGTAGGTCGGGAAATATTTGACAAACGATTTGTATTCGTACCCGATGCTATCCGGGAGGAAAACATTTCTTTCATAAAGGAGCTGAACCTGGAAGGGGTTCTCCACTCCTGACGTTACATTTGTTTAACCGTTAGCCAACACATCCATGAACACGTAAAGAAGCGAACGTATTTTATTACCCCGTTTCAATTCTTACTTTTAACGCTAAACATTATAACATGTCTCCTGAAATTCGGGATATCGTCTTTCTTGATATCGAAACCGTTGCCCACCATTATGATTATTCCCAGCTCGACGAAAGGCTCAAGACGCAATGGGCGCGAAAGGCCGGCTTTCTGAAGCGCGACAGCAGCGCATCGGATGAGCAGCTATATCA
>JAEZDW010000110.1 GCA_023417955.1 Bacteroidota bacterium | reverse complement strand
TCTTCGATTCTCAGGTATGTTGCTCCCGGGCTGGGCTGGCGCTGACTGACTGAAGTCCGTCGCTAGCAGATTGGTCGATGCTTCGCATCTGGTGCGTTATGAGGAATGGTGCGATTTGTGTGGTTGGTAAATACCTACACGTGTGCACTATACACCCAACAGAAAGAAATCCGTCGCTAGCAGATTGGTAGATGCTGTGCATCGGGTGCGTTAGCAGGAATGGAACGGCTACTATTGATAGTCTACCTCCACGAAAAAGTTTGCTTCGTCTACTTCAAAGTCTGCTGGTGACATGTTCCTGAGGCTGACCTTCTGCCAGGCGCGGGTTGGATAGATAAAGTCAGACTTGTCCTTTGAGGTTGTCACGCGTACCGGCATGGCAAACTTGTCAACATCCGCTTTCCAGCGATAGCTCACTTCAAGGTCATTGGCGGTCTCGAGGAATTTGATCTCAAGGACGGGTATAGCAGTATGACGAAGATACTGATCAAAGAATGGTGTGAAATCCTGTTTCAGGAAGGTATTGATATAATCCACCAACGCGTCGGTGTTTAATGTCTTATACCGAAAGTGATCCTGAATTCCTCGCAACAAACTAGTCCAAACGCTGTCATCGTTGATTGCGTTTCGTAATGTATGCACCATAAGAGCCCCTTTGCTGTACATGTCCCCTATCCCATAAAAGATGTCGTTCACGTCATAGGAACCTATGACTGGATCCACGTTTCGTACTTGCCCCCTGTTCTCATTCGCAAACGTCGTTGCCGTTGCTTTGTCGTATAATGCTTCGACTACCAGCGCTTCCGCGTATGTAGCAAACGCTTCGTGTATCCACAAATCGGCCATGTCGCTGCAGCTTATTGCATTTCCCCACCACTCATGCGCAGCCTCGTGCCACAACAGCGGATTAACTTCGTTGGCATTCTGCGCCGTGATCTTTCCAATACACACACTGCTCTGGTGCTCCATCGGGTACGGACTCTCAACCAACGTAAATCCATCGCGTTGAAAGGGGTACTTTCCGAAATTCGATTCGTAAATCCGCAACATCGTCTTTACGTGCGTGAATACTTTTTTTGCACGCTCCAGATTGTACGGCATCACATAGTAGTCAATGCTAAGCGTATCCGTTGTAACAAAAACGTCGCTGAAGTGAGCGTACTTGCCAATACTGAACGTCGCGTTATAATTGTTGATAGGATACGTTACCGACCATTCGTATCGCGTTTCAGTATCACCAACCGGTCTCCACTTTTCTAATCTTCCGTTGCTGACGGCGTAGTATGGTGCGGGAACTGTAATCCATATCTTCATACTATCGGGTTCATCCGAAAGGTGGTCTTTATTCGGCCACCACAAGCTTGCACCGGATCCCTGACAAACGACCTGCGCCCATTCGTTACCAAGGGAATCTTTATCCCATAATACACCGCCGTTCATTGGCTTCGTAAAATCCGGCGTTTGCGGTACGCCATGATAGAATACCTGAATTTCTTCAGCGCTTCCCTGCCGGAGCTCTCGTGGGAAGTCGACATACACAGCGTCAAATTCGCGGGTGTAATCAAGCTGCTGGCCTTTGTGAAGGATCTTGTCGATGGTCATGTTCGCATATAGGTCAAGTTGGATTCGTCTGGCAGACTGTAGCATACTGAACCTGATGCGATTGCTGCCTGTGATGGAACGCTCCTTTAAATTCACAGCGACGTCCAGGTGATAAAACGTAACGTCGTAACACGAACGCATCGGCGTTAGCTTACCCCGCAACGAATCTGCGCGAGTGAATGCGGTGTTCCGCGGCATTGTATTCGCGGTCGGTCTGAGCGCTGTCGTGTCAGTATCTGTCCACTGTACCGTTGAATCCTCTGAAAGCGGTTTGAGGTAGTTGTAGTGCTCCCAGAAATTGTCATCAGGTGTATCGTCGACAAACGTCGCGATGGATCCTTCATTGCTGCCGATATTACCTTCGGTGATTGGTCTCGCTTCTTCCGTGTTGATATCAGTCACAATAAAATCCATGTCAGCAGTCCACTTTTCATCCACCATGTCGCGTTTGCGACTGCTAACCAGAATTTCCCAATGGCGCCGAACGGTACTCAGATACTGCTTCCCATTGTATTCCTTGAATGAATAGCTTTCATTGAATGAATGATAGTCCCGCGTTGCGCCCACGATCTTGCTCATTAGAAAGTAAGCAAAGCCGTTGTCTTTACGCTCCACATATCTAACACCTCGCTCCGACAAACTTAAATCGTATCGCACAATCGCAAGACTCGCTTCATCAATATAGAGTTTCATCTTCATCAAAGCCCGGCGCCGCTGCTTTGGAAGAATATCCAGAATGATGAGGTTGCTGCGATTTTCCTTCATCATCTCTGAAATGACATACTCGTAATTGTCATAGTTCTTTGGATTGAAGGGGTTGAGTTTTCCATTGCGGTACTTCACGAGATCATTAGCAAGTACGCCGCGAACACCATTCGAAATGCCGCTCATCCAATTCAGAAATTGGCCATCCTGACCAAAATCGATTTTCCTCTTCCTTCCTTTGAGGACGCGGATGTGGTCGTTTAGACTCTTCTCGGTGCGAAACTGCTTGTAGATGTCGACAACGGCTTCGGTATGGGCAAGTTCGCGGTCACCCAGCTGAATCTTCTCGCGGTAGAAGGCGATAAGCTGAGTCGCAGAGGTGTCATAGTTTTGAGGAATTCTCTCAAGAACTTCCTTCAAAAAATCCAGCCCTGTCTGTTTGTTTGCGGTTACAACGACATCGGACAATTGCACAACGGAGGGTTCCAGTCGGACAGATATTCGATCCCGCGCCGTTGCCAGTGCCACCGACTTCCTTTCATAACCAATTGACGACACCACGAGCGAATCGTTCCATCCTTCGGTGAGTATCTTGAAAACAAACTCCCCATTGGCGTTAGAGGCTGTCCCCGAGCTACCGGATTTAAGAAAGATATTCGCAAACGGAACGGGTTCGCCGGTTGCGGCATCCATAACAGTGCCGCTAATGGTACGGTAGGAGCTTTGACCAAAAGTCAGTCCCGCGGAAACCAAAATCAAAAACAGAAGAAAATGCAGTCGAAGTCTCATGCGTCAAAAAGGATTATGCCTGCTAAAGACGGGCAATTTTGCGAGGCAAACTTCTCACATCCGGATTTGAGAAGTGAAAAGGCGTATTATGCTGACTTTCTTAAACGCGAATTCACAAAATCACGGGGCGAAACACCGGTTATTTGTTTAAACGCCCGTTGGAAGGTAGCCTGTGAATTGAATCCACATTCCAGCGCGATTCCCGAAATAGTCAGATGCTGGTATGAGGGGTCAGCTAACCGTGCCGTGACTTCCTGGACCCGGTATTGATTTACGAAGTCATTAAAACTCGTATGATTGAACTGATTCAGCACCCTCGAAATAGTCTTGGCCTGAACTCCCGCACAACGCGCCAGAAACGAGAGATTCAATTCGGGCTCCAAATACAGTTTGTCGCGTTCCATTGACTGCTTTAATTGGTCCATAATGCGGGCTGCATCGGCATTGGTCAGGGAACTGGTCGTCTGGAGTTGCGGATAAATCACTCGAGTACGATGGTACCCCATCATCGCGATCCAGTAGATGAACAACACAAGCGCGAGTTCGACCGGATAATAATGCACATCGTAAGGGAGGTCAAAGACAACAGGCGCCAGCACGGTTAACGGCCAGGCTACTCCAAGAATGGCAAGGCTGACGAGTAAGGAAACGATCCATCCATTCAGGCTCTGCTGACCATCACGCGACCACGCCTTTGAATGGCGCACGGTATCGGTTTTCCTGTACATATCAATGGACGCGATAAGGTATCCTAGGAATACAAGAACGCTTGCCGGCTCCGAGTAAAGGTGATACGTCTTATATAATACAGCTACCCATTGCGGTGAGGAATCCACGTAAAGAACAACGATATAAGACAGTATGATGACTAACCGGAAGGAAAACTGAAACAGCACCGGCGAAAAATGCAGTAATAATTCTTTGCGAGTGAATGTTATTCGCGGACACAGAAGTGTCTTTAAATACAGATATACGCAGGGGCCGAGACCGAAGATCAGTATGAACGGAAAGAAATCAAAGAAGAGCAAATCGACCTCGGCGCTCCAGTTGAACGTTTCGAGCCCGTTGTATGCAAGCACGAACATAAAGCCTGCAAGGAAGATTGAACCCGGGTGTCGTCGGTTGAATAAAAGAAATATCGTGAATAGAATCCCCTGTAGGGCACCAAAGAGAATAAGGATATTAATCCAGCTTAGATTCAGGTCCATTGCCAAAATTCGAAACAAATGTCGGGCCACTATAATAACTCTTCATATGCTGATGCATACTGGTCACCCCCCCCTTTGCCACAATGCAAAGCCCGGGTGATTCCGACAAGATAGGCAGGCAGGGTTTTGTAGCACACAATATCTTAAAAAACGTCCGGGAACGTGCCTTTTTTCCATCAGACAAAAGGATCGCAATCAGATTTCGGCAGCGATATTCAGCACTCGTTTTTGAATTTTTCAATATTTCGTTTAGCTTCGCTCAAGCATATATGGCCTTAGCCCGTTGAAAAAGTTTGCATCCATAGCGTTTGTCGTCATCATACTGTTTAATACAGTGGGCTATTACGGCGTTTTTCTCGGTCTGCATCTCAAGAACGATTTCACGATGTCGAAGGCATTAGCGGATGACATTTATGATGAGGCTAGTACCTTCACAGTGAAAGTCCCGGTTTCCATTCCGTACATGCCTGATCAGGATGATTTCGAGAGGGCTGAGGGCAAATTCGAGCACAACGGACAATTGTATCGAATGGTAAAACAACGTTACGCGAAAGACACCCTTACCGTGGTATGCATTAAAGATACCGAACATCACAGGATCAATGTCGCGCTTTCCGATTATGTCAAGACAGTTACCGACAAGACACCTGACTCCACACCGGTATCTAAGATAACCGTAAGCCTTATTAAAGATTTTCTTCAAACATCAATTGATATCAATTCGATTACTGCAGGCTGGGCAGTGAGCGTTTCACACAATTCCCGTTATCAAAACATCATTCCTCATTTCTCAGCTTCTATCATCCACCCGCCTGAGCGGGCATAATGGGTGCTGGAAGTGTATTCTTCCTTGACTCTTTTTTCGAAATCATGACTGTCGCGGACACGCGTTGACAGCATCATTTCCTATTTACAGCTTCAATTTATTCTAATTATTCAAACGCATAACCCGCCATGGTTTGGGGCGGGTAATTCAAAGGGGCAGATCCGCCAGTTCTTATTGGTTTGGGTTTCTGGCGGACTGCCCTTTAAAGAAATCAGAAATGCCACACATTAATCTGGAAGATCATCTCCCTGGTATCACGGGGTTGCTGGAGTATCGTAAAGACAGTGCAGAACCGATTCGCGAACTAACTCAATTTCTTTTGCGGGGACCCTCCACACTAACGGAAGCGGAACGTGAATTGATCGCCACCATAGTTTCACACGCGAACGAATGCAAATTC